>JANTGX010000199.1 GCA_024762755.1 Gammaproteobacteria bacterium | reverse complement strand
CAACCGGGTATCCACCCCCCGCGGCCAGATACGCAGATGGCGAAAGCCGCGCGCGGCGAGGGCGTTGCATTGCGATGCCGTGGGCACCAGGGTGCGTTGGGCGTGGGCGTGGAAGCGTCGCAGATAGGCGTAGCTCCAGGCCACGGGCAGTGGCAGACGGGCACGCAGGTATTCCGGAAACTGGGTGTGGAAGGCGGTGGTGAAGGGCAGCCCGCGGCGCCGACAGTAGCGATGCGCGGCTTGGCCAAGAGGCCCTTCGGTGGCGATATGGATGGCATGCGGGGCGAGGCGGTCCAGACGGCGTGCCACGGTACGACCCGGCAGCACAGCGAGACAGATGCTGTGGTAACCCGGCAGGGGGACGGTGGTGAAACCCTCCGGGGTGATCAGGTCCACCGTGTGGCCCATGGCGCGCAGCTCTTCGGCGGTGGTCGAGAGCGTGCGCACCACGCCGTTGACCTGCGGCCGCCAGGCATCGGTGACGATGCAGATCCTGGCGCCGCTGCCCAGGGAAGCGGCCTCAGGCGGCATCTTTGAGATGCTTTTGGCTCTGCACGGTGTCGGACCAGTGCATCAATTCGAAGGAACCGTCATGGTGTTCGATGAGGGCGGTGCAGCTCTCCACCCAGTCGCCGCAGTTGCAATAGAGCACCTCGCCCAGTCGCGCGATCTCGGCGCGATGGATATGGCCACAGACCACACCATCGACACCCTGCCGCGCGGCCTCGTGGGCGACTGCCTGCTCGAAGCTGCTGATGTATTGCACCGCGTTCTTGACCTTGTGCTTGAGGAAGGCGGCCAGCGACCAGTATGGCTTGCCCAACTTGCTGCGCACCCAGTTGACGTGGCGATTGATGCGCAACAACAGGTCATAGGCATGACTGCCGAGAGAGGCGATGAAGGGCGAGGCGCGCACCACGCTGTCGAACTGGTCACCGTGCAGGATCAGCAAGCGTCGGCCATCGATGGCGGTATGGATGGCCTCGTTGGCGATGCGCACGTTGCCGAATTCGACGCCGTCGTACTCGCGCAGGTTGTGGTCGTGATTGCCCGGTACATAGACCACCTTGGTGCCGTGCTTGGCCTTGCCGAGGATGGTGCGGATCACGTCGTTGTGTGCCTGGGGCCAGAAGGGTTTGCGCTTCATGGACCAGAAATCGATGATGTCGCCCACCAGGTAGAGCTGCTCACACTCGGTGGCGCGCAGGAATTCCAGGAGAAAGCCGGCACTGCAGCCACGAAAGCCGAGGTGTACGTCGGAGATCCATACCGATCGGCAGCGGATGGGGCGATTCTGTGCGTTCTCGCTCATGCGTGTCCCGGTTGTTTCGATGCCAGTCCTACGCTACGCCGGCCGTGTTTAACAGGTGTTACGGTGCGGTGTCCGTTGTGTTACAAAGGCCGCCCCAGAGACCATCGACGGGCAAGCCATGCAGACAAATCCCTACAAGGGCAAGACGGGTATCGATCGTGTCTGGCGTGCCCTGCTCCACTCATTGGATGGACTGCGCTCGGTCTATGCCAGCGAGTCCGCCTTTCGTCAGGAGGTCGCCATCGGCGTGCTGTTGCTGCCCCTGGCCCTGTGGTTGGGCGAAGACGCCACGCAGCGCGCCCTGCTCGTGGGCAGCCTGCTGCTGGTGTTGATCACCGAATTGCTCAACTCGGCGGTAGAGGCGACCGTCGACCGCATCTCCTTCGACCCCCATGAACTGGCCAAGCGGGCCAAGGACTGGGGTAGTGCTGCCGTCTTCGTCAGTCTGGTCAACGGCGCCGTGATCTGGGGGTTTTTTCTCTTCGAACGCCTGACCTGAGCCGGCCCCGATGGTCTGCCGGGGCGGCTGTCGCAGCCTGTCCAAGGCCATCGTGGTCTGGTAATCTGCGCGTTTGTCCGAGCCGCCCGCGAGCACATGCGCACCCGAATCAAAATCTGTGGTCTGACCCGCCCGGAAGACGCGCGGGCGGCGGCCGCCCTCGGCGTCGACGCTCTCGGCCTGGTGTTCTATGCGCCCAGTCCACGGGCGGTGGATGTCGAACGGGCGCGGGCCGTCGTCGACGCCCTGCCGCCCTTCGTCACCCGCGTCGGCCTGTTCGTGGATGCGCCTGCCGCGCAGGTGCGCTCGCTGCTGGAAGTGCTGCCCCTGGACCTGTTGCAGTTTCACGGTGACGAGTCCCCGGACTATTGCGCCCAGTTCGGCCGCCCCTGGCTGAAGGCCATCCGCATGCGTGCGGACGTCGACCTGCAGCGCGAGGCCGCGCGTTACGCCGCCGCCACGGGGCTGTTGTTGGACGCTTACCGCGCCGGTACGCCGGGCGGCACGGGTGAGTCCTTCGCCTGGTCACGGGTGCCGCGGGATCTGCCCCTGCCTGTGGTCCTCGCCGGTGGCCTGGACGCGAGCAACGTGGGCGAGGCCATTGCCACGGCGCACCCCTACGCCGTGGACGTCAGCGGTGGCGTGGAGGCGGCAAAGGGGATCAAGGACGCGGCGAAGATGGCCGCGCTGGTGGAGGCAGTGCGCGCGGCAGATGGCTGGCGCAAAAGTTGAAAATTTTTGCCACAGAGGCACAGAGTTCTCAGAGAAATCAAAAGGGGTCAACAACAGCTTCTGTCACGAAATAACTTTCTCTGTGTCCTCGGTGTCTCTGTGGCGCATGTTTTTTGCCGTGATCCACAGAGGCACAGAGTTCTCAGAGATTTCATAAGGGCACAACAATAGCTTCTGTTCCGAATACGAAATTATTTTCTCTGTGTCCTCCGTGTCTCTGTGGCGCATGTTTTTTTGCAGTGATCCAATTTGATAGAGGTCGATGACGCCCGATAGGCGCACAACGAAGAGTGGAGCAGTAATGACAGTACAGATCAAACCGGCCGCGGGCGGCCTGCCCGACGACAATGGCCACTTCGGCCCCTATGGCGGGCGCTTCGTCGCCGAGACCCTGATGGTGCCGCTACGCGAGCTGGAAGAGGCCTACGACCGCTACGTGCAGGACGAGGACTTTCTCGCCGAGCTGGCCGACGATCTGCGCCAGTTCGTCGGCCGGCCCTCGCCGCTGTACTTCGCCGAGCGCTGGAGCGAACAGCTCGGCGGCGCACGCATCTACCTCAAGCGCGAAGACCTCAACCACACCGGCGCGCACAAGGTGAACAACACCGTCGGCCAGGCCCTGCTGGCCAAGCGCATGGGCAAGACCCGCATCATCGCCGAGACCGGCGCCGGCCAACACGGCGTCGCCACCGCCACCGTGGCCGCGCGCCTGGGGCTGAAGTGCGTGGTCTACATGGGCGCGGTGGACATCGCCCGCCAGGCCATCAACGTCTATCGCATGAAGCTGCTCGGCGCCGAGGTGGTGGCCGTGGAATCCGGCTCGAAGACCCTCAAGGACGCCCTCAACGAGGCCATGCGTGACTGGGTCACCAACATCGACGACACCTTCTACATCATCGGCACCGTCGCCGGGCCGCACCCGTACCCGGCCATGGTTCGCGACTTCCAGGCCATCATCGGCCGCGAGGCGCGGGCCCAGATCCTCGAGCAGGAAGGCCGCCTGCCCGATGCCCTGGTGGCCTGCGTCGGCGGTGGTTCCAACGCCATCGGCCTGTTTCACCCCTTCCTCGACGACGCCGAGGTCGCCCTGTACGGCGTGGAGGCCGCCGGCGAGGGCCTCTCCACCGGCCACCACGCCGCCCCCCTGTGCGCCGGCCGCCCCGGCGTGCTGCACGGCAACCGCACCTACCTGATGGAAGACGACGACGGCCAGATCATCGAGACCCACTCCATCTCCGCCGGCCTCGACTACCCCGGCGTGGGCCCCGAGCACGCCTGGCTGAAGGACCGGGGCCGCGCCCAGTACGTGGCCATCACCGACGACGAGGCCCTGGCCGCCTTTCACGAACTGACACGCACCGAGGGCATCCTGCCGGCGCTGGAGTCCAGCCATGCCCTGGCCTATGCCGCCAAGCTGGCGCCGACCCTGTCGCAGGAGCAGATCGTGGTGGTCAACCTGTCCGGCCGCGGCGACAAGGACATCCACACCGTGGCGGCGCTGGAAGGCATCGAGGTCTGAGAGGCCCCGGTGTTGTGGACACGGGGGACGCAGAGCCGCAGAGCCACGGAGAGCTTTCATGTGTTTTCTCTGTGCCTCCGTGGCTCCGTGAACTCCGTGTTGAACCGGCGGGCCGGATCAAGGCCTTCGCCCTGATAAACTGGAAATCGTGACATGAGCCGTATCGAAGACTGTTTTATCAAATTGAAGGCCGCCGGCCGCCAGGCCCTCATCCCCTACGTCACCGCCGGAGCCCCGTCATCGTGCCGCTGATGCACGCCATTCCGGACGCGGTGACAAGGACATCCATACCGTGGCGGCGCTGGAAGGCATCGAGGTTTGAGAGGCCCCGGTGTTGTGAACACGGAGGACGCAGAGCCGCAGAGCCA
Organism: Gammaproteobacteria bacterium; assembly: GCA_024762755.1. Taxonomy (GTDB): domain Bacteria; phylum Pseudomonadota; class Gammaproteobacteria; order SZUA-152; family SZUA-152; genus JANTGX01. Next base: position 299 of record JANTGX010000199.1, on the reverse strand, counting down.
CGGAGAGCTTTCATGTGTTTTCTCTGTGCCTCCGTAGCTCCGTGAACTCCGTGTTGAACCGGCGGGCCGGATCAAGGCCTCCGCCCTGATGAACTGGAAATCGTGACATGAGCCGTATCGAAGACTGTTTTACCAAATTGAAGGCCGCCGGCCGCCAGGCCCTCATCCCCTACGTCACCGCCGGAGCCCCGTCACCGTGCCGCTGATGCACGCCATTCCGGCCGCGGTGACAAGGACATCCATACCGTGGCGGCGCTGGAAGGCATCGAGGTTTGAGAGGCCCCGGTGTTGTGAACACG
>JANTGX010000198.1 GCA_024762755.1 Gammaproteobacteria bacterium | reverse complement strand
GTGCCCGCCTCCTGCCTGCGTAATCACCTCATGCTGAAAGAGATGAAGGAAGGTCGCGGTCCCATCTACATGGACACCGTGACGGCACTGGCCAACCTGCGCGAGACCCTGTCCCCGCGCGAGGTGAAGCATCTGGAGGCCGAGGCCTGGGAAGACTTCCTCGACATGTGCGTCGGCCAGTGCGGCATCTGGGTGGGTGAGAACATCGAGCCGGAGAAGAAGAACTCCGAACTGATGCCCACCGAACCCTACCTGCTCGGCTCCCACTCCGGCTGCTGCGGCATCTGGGTTTCCGGTCCCACCGACGTGGGCGCACCCACCGACGAGAGCCTGGGCGAAGGCATCCCAGAACACCTGCCCAAGGGCTGGAACTGGGGCTACCGTTCCATGACCACGGTCAAGGGTCTGTTCACCGCCGGTGACGGTGTGGGCGCCTCTGGCCACAAGTTCTCCTCCGGCTCTCACGCCGAGGGTCGTCTGGCGGCCAAGGCCATGGTCAAGTTCGCCCTGGACAACAAGGACTGGACGCCGGAACTCGACACCTCCGTGGAGGATCTGGTGGCCGAAATCTACCAGCCGGTGAAGACCTTCCTCGAGCACAAGGACTACACCACGGCCATCGACATCAACCCCCACTACATCACGCCGCGCATGTTGCAGTTCCGTCTGCAAAAGATCATGGACGAATACGTCGCCGGTGTGGCCACCTACTACAACACCAACGGGCACATGCTCAAGGTGGCCGAAGAGAAGCTGGAGATGTTGAAGGAAGACGCCCTGAAGATGCGCGCCAAGGACCTGCACGAACTGCTGCGGGCCTGGGAGAACTATCATCGCATCCTCACCGCCGAGGCCCACATGAAGCACATCCAGTTCCGCGAGGAGTCCCGTTACCCGGGCTTCTACTACCGCACCGACTACAACATCGTCGATGAGGAGAACTGGCACTGCTTCGTCAATTCCGTGTACGACAAGAAGACCCATTCCTGGACCTGCTTCAAGCGTGCACACGTCGACCTGGTGGACAAGTCCAAGCTGTTCAAGTGAGGCCGAGTCTCACGAAGACGGTTAACCCCTTGGTTGACTAGCAGTACCCTCAAGTCCGGGCACCCAGGTGCCCGGGCTTTTTTTTCGCCGCGCGGCTTTCGCGCTAGAATCATCGACCCCCGCTACGGCAAACGCCCAGCGATGCATTCCCTTGGGCCGGCCCTGCCGGTCGCACACAGACGGAGCAAACCATGAGTCAGGACACGTCCCCACCACAGAGCCCGCTGGTTCCCGCCCTGCTGGACCTCGAAGACACCATCCAGTTCGACTGTCGTCCGGGCATCAGCTGCTTCAACGCCTGCTGCAAGCAGGCCGATATCACTCTCGCGCCCTATGACATCATCCGCCTCAAGCAGCGTCTGGGCATGAGTTCCACCGAATTTCTCAAAAAACACACCGTGCCCTTCGAGATGGACGCCAGTGGCATGCCCGGCGTCAAGCTGCGCACCACCGACGAAGAGCCGGTCTGCCTGCTGATGACCGACGAGGGCTGCTCGGTCTACACGGACCGCCCCTCCGCCTGCCGTTACTACCCTGTCGGCCTGATGGCCATGCGCCCCAGCGATGCGCCCAGTGAGGAGCACCACTACTGCCTGGTCGAAGAATCCCACTGCAAGGGGCACCAGGAGCCGCGCAAGCTCACCGTCGCCCAGTACCGTGAGGAACAAGGCGTGGAGGAATACGATGCACTGAATCGTGATTGGTACCAGATCATCCTCAAGAAGCGCTCCGCCGGCCCCGCCGTGGGCAAGCCATCCCCCACCAGCTTCCAGTTCTTCTTCCTCTGCAGCTACGACGTGGACCGCTTCCGCGAATTCACCCGCACCGAGAGCTTCCGTAATACCTACGCGCTCGGCGATGAAGATTACGCCGGTTTCGAAGACGACGTCACTCTGCTGCAGTTCGGCTATCGCCTGATGAAGCAGGTACTGTTCGGCGAAGACTCCATTCCCCTGCGCGAAGGCGCCCTGGAAGAGCGCATCGAGAAACGCCGTGAGATCATCGAGGCGCGCCGCAAGATGGAGGCCGAGTTGCACCGGCAAAAAGAAGACCCCTACCAGAACTCCTGCGACGGCTGAGCACATCGGGCCGGTCGGTGGCCAGACGGCCGCCGCCAGGCCCAAGGTTCTCGACCCACCACTATTCCCCGCAATCTGCTGCGTTATTCGGCGCGGCAAAATCCGCTAGAATGGCCGGCCACTCCCACAGCCGAGCCCCGCATGCCACGAGATACCCTACGCCGCTTCTTCCAACAGGAGAGTGCCGGCGGCATTCTGCTCATCGCCGCTGCCCTGCTGGCGCTGATCATGATCAACACCCCCATGCTCAGCGGCCTATACAACAGCCTGCTGCAGACCCCGGTGGTCATTCAGATCGGCAACTTCGCCATCGCCAAGCCCCTACTACTGTGGATCAACGATGGCCTGATGGCCGTGTTTTTCTTCCTCGTCGGCCTGGAACTCAAACGCGAAATCCTGGAAGGCTCCCTGTCCAGTCCCGCACAAATCGTGTTGCCCGCGGTCGGTGCCCTCGCCGGCATCGCGGTCCCGGCGCTGATCTATGCCTGGTTCAATCACGACGACCCCACCCGTCTGCGTGGTTGGGCCATCCCCACGGCCACCGATATCGCCTTTGCCCTAGGCATCGTCGCCCTGCTCGGCCGGCGCGTGCCTGCCTCTCTGAAACTCTTCCTGATGACCCTTGCCGTGCTCGACGACATCGGCGCCATCGTCATCATCGCCCTGTTCTTCACCGCCGAGCTTTCCGCTACGGCCCTGGTGGTGGCTGGCAGCTCCCTGCTCATCCTCTTCGCCATGAACCGACGTGGGGTCATGGATACTGCGGCCTATCTCCTCATCGGCGTGATCATGTGGGCCTCACTGCTCAAGTCCGGCGTCCACGCCACCCTGGCCGGCGTCGCCCTGGCCTTCATGATCCCTCTACGCAATCCCCGCGATCCCAAACACTCGCCCCTGCATGGCCTGGAGCACGACCTTCAGCCCATCGTCGCCTTCGTCATCCTGCCCGTCTTCGCCTTCGCCAACGCCGGCGTACCCTTGGCCGACATGAGCCTGGCCAGCCTGATGGAGCCGGTCACCCTGGGCATCATCCTGGGCCTCTTCGTGGGTAAGCAGGTCGGGGTCTTTCTCGTCAGCTGGCTGCTGATCAAACTGAAGTGGGCGAAGCTGCCCGAAGGCGCGACCTGGGCACAGCTCTACGGCATCGCCCTGCTGTGCGGCATCGGCTTCACCATGAGCCTGTTCATCGCCTCTCTGGCCTTCGAGCATGTGGGGCAGGAATACACCGAGTCGGTACGTCTGGGCATCCTCTCCGCCTCACTGCTGTCCGCCGTCGCGGGCTATCTGGTGTTGCGCGTTGCCAGTTCAGGCACGCAGGTCAGCGGCAATACCACTAACAGACCCGGGCGCTGAGATCTGGCACCGCTCAGGCGGGCGCTAGGTCTGTCCAGCCGACTAATCGTCTCAGACTTCCCAGGGAACCCGCGCCGAGAAGTGGCCGCGTAGGGCCTCGACGAACAGCCGCACCCGCGCCGAGAGATGCCGCCGGTGGGGATAGAGGGCGTACAGGGCCAGATCATGGTATTCGAAGTCCGGCAGGACGATGGCCAGACGCCCGGCGCGGATGTCGTCGGCGACCACGAACAGCGGGCTCATGGCGACGCCCTTGCCGGCCACCGCCAGTTCACGGATGGCGCGGGCGCTGTTGATGCGGATCGCACCATCGACCCGGATGCGCAGGGTCTCGTCGCCCTCACGAAACAGCCACTGGCGCGCATCACCGAGGTTGCTGTCGACCAGGCAGCGATGATCCGTCAGTTCGGCGGGATGGCGCGGCTCGCCCTGTTGCTCCAGGTAGGCCGGGGCCGCGCAGGTCACCACCCGCACCGGCGCCAGACGTCTTGCCACCAGGCTGGAATCGGCCAGTTCGGCGATGCGCATGGAGACGTCGACACCCTCTTCCACCATGTCCACCAGGCGATCGGTCAGCTGCAGGTCGATGCGCAGCTCGGGGTAGCGGTCACCGAAGGCGGCCACTGGCTCCATCAGATGCAGCTCGGCAAAGGACACCGGCGCGCTGACCCGCAGCTCGCCCACCGGCCGATCGTGCGCCTCCTTCACCGAGGACTCCAGCGCCTCCAGCTCCGCCAGCAGCGGCGCGCAGCGCTCGTAGTAGGCCTGCCCCACGGTGGTCAGGCTGACCCGCCTCGTGGTGCGGTTGAACAGGCGCACCGACAGTGACTCCTCCAGCTGCCCCACGTAGCGGCTGACCAGGGCCCGCGACAGCGACAGCCGCCGCGCCGCGCTGGCAAACCCGCCCGTCTCCGCCACCGCCACGAAGGCCCGCATGCCGTTAAGCTTGTCCATGATCGCCCCTGTTGTCTACGTTCCGTTGACAATTAAACAACTAAAACACCAATTGTCTACAGGAAAAGGCCGGCCAATACTTCACACACCCACACACAAACGAGGAGACAACATCATGAACACAACCAACCACCACTATGCCGCCCTGGTCCTGCGCATCGCCCTGGGCACCATGTTCATCGCCCACGCCCTGCTGAAGATTCTGGTCTTCACCCCCTCCGGCACCGCCGGCTTCTTCGCCTCGCTGGGCGTGCCCGGCTGGCTGGCCTACCCGGTGATGGGCGCCGAGCTGGCCGGCGGCATCCTGCTGCT
>JANTGX010000197.1 GCA_024762755.1 Gammaproteobacteria bacterium | reverse complement strand
GCGATCAAACTCCTGGTGGACTATCGCCAGGGTGCGCTCGTGGGAGATTTTCGCTCATCCGGATCGAAGTTCGGCGGAAAGGGCTCGATGATGTTGGCCGGCACGGACTTGCTGCTCGTGCGACTGCCGGGTGACGAGGGTGAGAATGGAAGATAAGCAGACCTGAGCGCATACCGGAAACAACATCGTTCACGGTTCCTGCACTGTACTGCGCATAATATATATTATGTTAAATAACCGACGTAAGGCAGGCAGCCTGGACGCGCCACCATCCCCGCGAGACCTTGGGCTTTCATGACGCCGCCTACGGTGGCCTGCAGCAGCGGCCGGCCTGTGACGTCACACGCGGCGCGGACACGTCTCCCCCATCAACGATTGAGTATCCTTGGCCACCGGTCATGAAGGGCATCTTCCTGCTCGGGAACGATGGTCACCACATACACGCGCTGCTCGTGCCGGGTCCGCGCCACCAGTCCCTGCACCCATTGGCCGCGGCTCAATGGGTATCGATGTGCTCGACCTTCGATATCCAGCTCGACAAAGGCCGTGATGGGCAATTTCACCGGGATGGGAAGCCAGTGATCCCAACGACCGGCGCGAATGGCGTCCAGCCGTGCCCAACCGCCGAGGGGTAGTTTTCCCGCCTGGTTCCGACGCCTGCCCCAGGCCACGCCGATGAACCCCTGTCGCCGGGTGCGCACGGGCAGCGCGGCGCTGGGTTCGGCGAAACGGATGTGGACCGTCTGCTCGCCCTCGCCATATTCGATCGCTACACACATGCGGTCGTTCACCCGCCCGTCTTGTCTGCCGCGGCGTCTTGGATGGTCTGGCGATGGCCGAAGGGTTTCCAGGCCGGCGCGATGACATTGGGCATGTTGGAGCGATTGAGCAGACGCGCCGGGGCAAGGGTGAATTCACCGTAGCGATCGTTGATGGCGTCCATCGCAGCGTTACTGGATGGGCCTTGCGCGGTTTCGTCATCGAACAGGGTCAGCTGGCTCGCTGCGCGACGGGGATCGAGCGCCGTGACCTGCACTTGGTAGACGCCCTGGCCCCGCCACTGGCCGGCCAGCATCGCGCGACAGAGGCCCATGATGACCCGGCCATCGTGAGTGGGCCGCGTGCTCTGTGCCCGTTCGCCGAGCCAGCCGTCCCGGCTACGCAGGCCGATGCTGAAGTGCTGTGCGCTCATGGCGTGGCGCCTCAGGCGGGCCGCCACTTTTTCGCTCATGTGCAGCAGGTAGGTCTCGATCACGTCCCGCTCGCGGGTATCGGGCGGCATCACCTTGCCGTGGCCGATGGTCTTGGGGGGTGGCACATCGGGCCGCAATGGCTCGGGGTCGGCGCCCTGGGCCATGAACCAGATCCGGCGCCCGGGATTGCCGAAGCGTTGGGCCAGTACGCCGATCGGCAGCCGCGCCATGTCGCCGCAGGTAACCACCCCGCGGGCGGCGAGAAAGGCACCGATGCCCGGGCCGATGCCACAGAGCTCGGTGACGGGCACATCCCGCAGGCGTGCCCTGGCCTCCCAGGGTGGGATGACCGTCAGGCCGTCGGGTTTGTCGAGTTTGGCCGCGTATTTGGCCGTGGTCTTGTCACCGCTGACGCCCACGGAGGACAGCAGCCCCGAGGCCTTGAACACGGCCGCCTTGGTCAGCCGGGCGATCTGCTCCGGCGGTCCGAGCAAGCGCTGACAATGGGTGACGTCCAAGAAGGCCTCGTCCACGGAGAAGACCTCCACGTCGGGGGTGATCGAGCGCAATTCGGCCATGATGCGGGTCGATACCTCGGCATAACGCCCCGGCCGTGCCGGGCACTGGATCAGGTCGGGGCAGAGCCGGCGCGCCTCCCGCAGGCGCATGCCCGTGCGGATTCCCTGGGCGCGTGCCTCATAGGAACTGGTGATGATGCAGGTGCCGGTGAGCCCGTTGGTGATGGCCACCGCCCTCCCCCGCCATTCCGCATGGTCGCGCTGCTCGATGGCGGCGAAAAAGGCGTTCATGTCCACCAGGATGATCGCCCGCGGCCAGGCTTCGTTGTGCGCCATGCCGGTTCAGGGATAGGTACGGAGTTGGCCGACCAGCACGCCCTGGATCTTCACCCGCTCGGCGGCATAGACCTGGGTCTGATAGGCCGGGTTGGCGGGGATCAGCTCGATGCGCTCACCGCGGTGGCGCAGCCGTTTCAGGGTCGCCTCTTCATCGTCGATCAGGGCCACCACGATGTCGTCGTTCATGGCGCTGTCACGGCGTTGGATGATCACCGTGTCACCATCCAATATGCCGGCATCCTGCATGGAGTCACCCTGCACGCGCAGGGCGAAACGGTCCGGGCCGAGCAGAAACTCGGCGAGGTTGAGGGTCTCTTCGCCGGGGATGGCCTCGATGGGCTGGCCCGCCGCGATACGGCCCAGCAGGGGCAACGTGTGTGTCTGGGCATCGGCCTGGGGGGTCAGCCGGAGCCCCCGGTGCTGCCCGGCGGCAATGTGCAGATAGCCGGCATCGGCCAGCGCCTGGACATGCTTGTGCAGGGAACCCTTGGAACGCAGCCCCACCCCCGCGGCGATCTCCGACAGCGTCGGGGCATAGTCGTGCTGGGCGATGAAGTGGCGGATGAAGGTCAGGGTCTTGTGCTGGCTCGGGGTAAGCATGGCGTTCTCTCTCCGTTCTCCTCTTGGCTCGAGGATAGAGAACGAAGAGAGAACGGTCAAGCGCTCCCCTGCCGACGCCGCGCCGTCGTCTATCGGGCGCGGTTGACCGCCTGGCAGAGGGCCTTCGCCCGCCGCGGCCGGCCGTCCAGATAGGCGTCGTGTGCGTCCTGCCATATCTCCCACAGGAGCCGTGTCCGGGCATGGCGCCCGGGCATCGGGATGGGCGTGTACCAGCCCAGCGCCTTGTGCGCGACATTGAGCCGCACGGCGAGGCAGTGTTGCCGTGCCTTTCGCCACTGCGGCTCGCCACCGTGCGTGGTGAAGATGGCGTTGGCCTGCGCCAGGTCTGTGACATGCGTATCGAACAACGGGATGGGGAAATAGCCGGCCAGGGTTTCCGCATCGACCTCTGCTCGCCCCCGGCCGGTAAGGGCGGTGCGTACCTGGTGCTTCCAGTAGCCCTTCCCCTTGGGATCGCCCAGGGGATCGATGACCTCATAGGGCAGGGTGTCGGGGCTGATGAAGACGCGCGTGCTGTAGCTCTGTGGCAGCCCCCCCGGCCCGGGATAGACGAGCTCGAGATAGTAGGCTGCCCAACCTGCTTCGGGCGGTGTGGCATCGATGCGGAACACGCCATTGCCGTCACCCAGGATCATACGGGACTGCCAGGCGGCACCGATGCTCTCGCGGCGAAAGTCGCGTGCCACTGGATTGACGGCCTGCCAAAGCTTGGCCATCAGCGGTGGTGGCGAGGCAACCACCCTCACCCCGTCGTCACCCCTCTGCCAGTCGATGGCCGGGCGCGGCAGGTCGTGGAGGATGGCGAGGTACCAACTCAGCAGGCCGGTGAAGGCGTCGTCCACGCTGCCATCGGGGCTGGCAAGGGAGTGATCCGTGTTCGGCACATAACGCAGGAGGGATTCACCCGGCAATTGTTTGAAATAGAAGCGGGCAGAATCCGGCGGAAAGAATTGATCACCACTGGCATTGATAAGGTACTTCGGCAGCGCCAGTCGTGCGCGATAGCTGTAGGGGTCGACGACCTCGAGCAGATCCTGGCCCTCGGGGGTGCGCACGCGACGCACGATATCGTAATCCACATAGGGCTGCACCGCCGGCGCATAGAAACCGTAGGCCGCGTAGTGGTGCTCGATATGGGGCGCAATATTGAGAAAGTCGATGACGCCCGGGCTGATGGCCCGCACCCGCGGGTCGACGACGGCGGTCAACCAGGCGGTGGCGCCCCGCTTGGAGAAGCCGACGATGACGAAGTCGTCGATGACCCGGTTGGCCAGCCCCGGCGCCACCGCTTGTACCGTATCCATGCCGCGCACGACGCTCTTCACCATGGGCAGATAGACGGGCCAGCTGAAATCCCCGGTATCCATGGCCTTGTCCCAGCTGTAGGCCACCAAGTTGTCTTCGCGCAAGGGGATGACGGCATCGGCAAAGACCAGCGGTTGATTGGGCACCTGTGCGATGACAGCGACGACGGAGCCACTGGCCATCGCCACCTGGGCCGCTATTTGAAGTTCGGTGGCATCGAGATCCGGCAGGTCCCGGTTGCGACCGCCGGCGACGATGAGCATGGCGGTATCCGTGACCACCGTGTCGGGGACGACGACGGCGAGCCAATGTTCCCAGAGGCTGCGATCGACCTCCCCTTCCGTGCGCCAACGCTGCGACGTCATGGCATACACCGTCACCGTATAACCGGCACCGGGAAGGCTGACAAACGGTTGATAAGCGTAGGCCGAATCGGGCTGGGCGACGTATTCCGCCAAGGCATCGCCCGGCTCACTCTGCGCCAGACACGGGAGGACGAAGAGGCCGAGAAAGAGCGGGATCAGATATCTCAGCGCCGAATTCCACTGCCGTGTCCTGTTCCGGGTCTGTTGCATGGCGCCCTCCTCTGCATTGAAGTCATCTAACTCGGAATGTATAGCGCGTCAAAGACAGAAATACCAGGCGTGCATGGTTTCGGGGAACCATGAGGGATGGCTATGTTGGCGATAGAGGATGGAGGTGGTCTTGCTGAGGGAAGATCGAAACGTGCGCCAGGGCGCAGGGGGCGCTCGATGGGATATCCGGGGGTAGGAAATGGCCAAGAAGATCCCCCGACGCTCACCGAGACAGTGATCCCGTGTATCTATGCGAAAAGGGAAA
>JANTGX010000196.1 GCA_024762755.1 Gammaproteobacteria bacterium | reverse complement strand
CCCCGCAGGTGTGCATCACCACCCCTTGGCGCCCGCCCTCCACGGCGCGTTCGGCGAGGGCCTGCAGGTCCAGTTGGGGATAGTTGAAGACCCGCAGCAGCATGGGCAGGTTGAGCCCCGCCACCACCAGCACGCGGTCCTGGCAGGCAAGGGTGCAGGCGACGTTGCTCGGTGTGGCGCCGAACATATCGGTGAGCACCAGCACGCCGTCGCCGCTGTCCAGTTCCTGCAGCAGCGAGAGGGCCCTCTGCTGCATAGCCTCGGGGTCGGAGTCGAAGGGGATGCTCAGGGTGCGGGTCGCCAGGGGGCAGACGCTGAGGGTCTTCACCGCGATGTCCAGCACCACCTCGCCGAGGGCGCCGTGGCTGACCAGCAGGATGCCAATGGTCACGAGGCCAGTTCCCGGTGGCGGATCAGCACGTGCTCATAGTCCTCGCGGAACAGACCAGCCAGGCGCTCCACCAGGTACACCGAGCGGTGCTGGCCGCCGGTGCAGCCGATGGCGATGGTCAGGTAGTTGCGGTTGTCGGCCTCGAACTGCGGGATCCAGCGGCTCAGGAACTCGCTCGTGTCGGCGACGAACTGCTCCACCAGGGGCTGTCCGTGGAGGAACTCGGCCACAGCGGCATCGCGCCCGGTGAGGGCGCGCAGGCGCGGTTCCCAGTGGGGGTTGGGCAGGCAGCGGGCGTCGAACACGTAGTCGGCGTTCATGGGCACGCCGTGCTTGAAACCGAAGGATTCGAACAGCACGGAGAGGCTCTCGCCGCTCAAGCCCAGGCGGGTGCGCACCAGGTCGCGCAATTGATGGATGTTGCTGCGCGTGGTGTCGATGGCCAGATCGGCGCGGTCGGCGATGCTCGCCAGTAGCAGGCGCTCGTCGCGAATGGCATCGGCCAGGGGACGGTCCTCGCCGCTCAGGGGGTGCTTGCGTCGGGTCTCGCTGAAACGCTTGAGGAGGATGGTGTCGTCGGCGTCGAGGTAGAGGATGCGACAGTCCACCCCCGCCTGCCGCAAGCCGTCGATGATCTCGGGAAAGCGCTGCAGATCGGAGGGCGGGTTGCGCGCGTCGATGCCCACCGCCACGCGCTCGCCCATGCCGTCGGGCAGGGCGCGCATCTTCTCCGCAAAGGCAGGCAGCAAGCCCACCGGCAGGTTGTCGATGCAATAGTAATCGAGGTCTTCCAGCACGTGCAGGGCAGTGGTCTTGCCCGAACCGGAGACGCCACTGACGACGACGAGTTTCATGCCTGGGAATTCTTCTGCAGCAGCTTCTGTTGACGTTCGATGAAGGCCTGCGGGGCATTGTACCCCTGATGCAGCAGAATGTGGTTGCGCACCGCCGCCTCCACCAGCACCGCCAGATTGCGCCCGGGAGCCACCGGCACGGTGACGCGCGGGATCTCCACATCGAGGATGCGCTGCACCTGGTAGCTCCCCTCGAGACGATTGAGCTTGCTCAGCTCTTCCACACTCATGCGCTGCAGGTGCACCACCAGGCCGAGATACTTGCTCATACGAATGGCGCTGGCGCCGTACATGGCGCGGATGTCCAGCAGACCCAGACCGCGCACCTCGAGGAAGTCTTGCAGCACCGCCGGGCAGTGGCCGCGGACGGTGCCCGGCCCGAGGCGGGAAAACTCGGGGGCGTCGTCGGCCACCAGGCGATGATTGCGGCTGATGAGTTCCAGCGCCAATTCGCTCTTGCCCACTCCGCTGGCACCGCTGATGAGCACCCCCAGGCCGTGCACCTCGAGGAACACGCCATGCACCACCTGCCGCTCGGCCAATTCGTCGTTGAGATAGTGACGCAACCAACTGATGACCCGGGTGCTGGGCAGAGGCGAGGTGAACAGGGGGCTGTGGGCGGCCTCCGCCGCGGCGAGCAGATCGGCCGGGGGCGCGAGCCCCTCGGTGACCACCATCATCGCCGGCCAGGCCGCCAGCAATCCCTCGATGAGGGCCTGTCGTGCCGCGGGCTCCAGCTGCTCGAGGTGTGCCAGCTCGTGCCGACCGATGACCTGCACGCGGTTGGGGTGCAATGGATTGAGATAACCCACCAGGGCCTTGCCCGGTGTCTCGGCCAGGCTCGCCACCCGCCGCTCTGCCTGATCCTGGCCGGCCACCCACTGCAGCTGGAGGGCCTCGCCATTGGCGGCGAAGAGGTCACCCACGGTGAGGGCGTTGGCGGCCATACTCAGTGCGTGCGATCCCAGGCCATCAGGCGCTCGTACAGCTCGCGGTCGTCCTTCGCCTGCATCAGCTGTTGACGCAGCTCGGCATCGCTGAACATGCGCGCCAGGCGTGCCAGCAGCTGCAGGTGCTCTTCGGTGGATTGTTCCGGCACCAGGAGGGCGAACAGCAGGCGCACGGCCTGCTGGTCCATGGCGTCGCAGTCGACCCCCTCGTTCAACTGGATGAAGGCGCCGAGGGTCTGGTCGCTGTCCTTCAGACGGCCGTGGGGAATCGCCACGCCGTGATCGATGGCCGTGGTGCCCAGGCGCTCACGCGCCAGCAGGCTGTCGAAGATGTCCACCGCCGGCATCCCCAGAGAGGAATGCTCGGCGATGATCTCGCTGAGCTTTTCCAGGGCGCGCTTTTTACTACCGGCATCGACATGGGCGACCACGCGCTCTGGAGTAAGAATGTCTGCAAGTTGCATGTTGGGACCCGAAATGACAGGAGTCTAGAGGATAAAACCCGACGCGACAGCATTATCGCGCCGGGTCATGGGGTCCACCTGCCCCGGTCCTCCGCACCAGCCGCTGCGGCGGACCAGGCCAGGCAGACGTCCGGGGCTATTCCTCGGCCGGCAATACCTTCTTCATCGCGCCTTCGGCGCGGTGATGGTCGCCGAGCTTCTCCTTGTGCTTCTTGATCTGCCGGTCCAGTTTGTCGGCCAGGGCGTCGATGGCCGCATACATGTCTTCGTCCTCCGCATTGGCGTGCAGGGTCGCGCCATTGACGTTGATGGTGGCCTCTGCGATCTGGCGCAGTTTTTCGACACGCAATACCACGTGCACGTTGGTCACCTTGTCGAAGTGGCGCAAGAGGCGCTCGAATTTTCCGCCGACGTAATCACGCAGGGCGGGGGTGACGTCGATGTGCTGACCGGTAACGTCGATTTGCATATTGGACTCCTCTGATTGGAATAGGTCCGACGGCGCTCAAACCAGACGTTTGCGCTCGTTGGACGGTGCGATGGCCATGGCCTCACGGTATTTGGCAACCGTGCGCCGCGCCACGTTGATGCCCTGCTCCTTCAGTAGCTGGGCAAGTTTGTTGTCGCTCAAGGGCTTCGCCGGATTCTCCGCGGCGATGAGTTTCTTCAGAATGGCCCGGATGGCGGTGGCCGAGCATTCGCCACCACTGGCCGTACCCACGTGACTGGAGAAGAAATATTTCAGCTCGAAGATGCCGCGCGGGGTGTGCATGTATTTCTTCGTCGTCACCCGGGAGATGGTCGACTCGTGCATCTCCACCTCTTCGGCGATGTCGTGCATCACCATGGGCTTCATGGCCTCCTCACCGTATTCGAGAAAGCCGCGCTGACGCTCGACGATGCGGGTGGCCACCTTGAGCAGGGTCTCGTTGCGCGAGCGCAGGCTCTTCAGGAACCAGCGCGCCTCCTGCAGGCTGTTCTTGAGGAAGGCGGTGTCCTTGCCGGCGCCTCCCTTGGCCATGTTGGCGTAGAGGCTGTTGATGGCGATCTTCGGCGCGATATCGGGGTTGAGCTCCACCCGCCACTGGCCCTTGACCTTCTTCACGAAGACGTCGGGAACGATGTATTCCGCCGGCGTCGAGCTGATCTGGCCGCCGGGCCGCGGATTGAGGCCCTGCACCAGCCGGATCACGGCCTGCAGTTCGTCCTCTTGCAGGTGCATGCGGCGCATGATGGCGGGGTATTCCCGCTTGGCCAGGGCCTCGAAGTGCTCTCCGATGAGGCTCTGCGCCTCACTCAGCCAGGGCGTCTCCGGGTCGAAATAACGCAGCTGCAGGAGCATGCACTCGCGCAGGTCGCGGGCCGCCACGCCGGGCGGATCGAAGTCCTGTACCCGCGCCAGCACGGCCTCCACCTCGTCCAGCTCGATCTCCGTCTCGCCGCTCAGGGATTGCTGGATGTCCTCACAGCTGCCGCTGAAGTAGCCGTCCTCGTCGATGGCGTCGAGGATGGCGGTGGCGATGGTTCGGTCGGTCTCGTTGAAGGGGGTCAGATTGAGCTGCCACTGCAGATGTTCCTGCAGGCTCTCGCCCTGACTGGCGGGCTGCTCGTAGTCACCGCCCTCCGTCTCCTGGTTGCGGCTGGGCGGGGTATAGCTGTCGTAGGTGTCCTCCCAGTCGCTGTCGACGGGCAGGTCGTTGGGAATCTCCTCGGCCTGGCGGTCGAGGTCACGCTCAGTGCTGTCCTGGGTCTCGGTGCTGGCTTCGACCGCCTTCTCCGCTGCCGTACGTTCCTCTCCCTCGGTGGCCTCGCCGCCCTCCTCCACCACTTCCAGCATGGGGTTGGTCTCGAGGGCCTCCTGGATCTCCGTTTGCAGCTCCAGGGTGGAGAGCTGCAGCAGACGGATGGCCTGCTGCAGCTGGGGGGTCATGGTCAGCTGTTGGCCGAGCTTGAGCTGTAGGCTTTGTTTCATTGAATCGTCGTTACACCTTGTGACGGGTTCTGGCCGATGGCGTTTGGCCAGGCGATGTCCGATAGATTATCGGCCTCACGCGCCGAATAACAAATCTGCGTGGCAACGCGGATCATAGTGGCGGAGGCCGGGCGGTTGCGGGGACCGGGTCTCGTTTCAGTGTACCCCAATCCGCCCCGCGTGGGAGG
>JANTGX010000195.1 GCA_024762755.1 Gammaproteobacteria bacterium | reverse complement strand
GTTCTCGGCGGCCAGGGTGGCGGCATCGGGGGCACCGGAGAGGATTTCCCAGGCCACCGGCAACAGGGCCTGGTAGTGCACGCCAGCGGCGTCGGGGGGGGTGTGCGGGATAGACATTGGGCAAGGTTGCCGTCCGGCCCGGGGCGGGTCAAGGGGCGGACTGGTGGCGGTTATGACGAGGGGAGCCGGGACGAAGGCCGTCTCGACGACGCTGTAGCGTTCCGCCCTATGGCTGGTGCTCGCCGTAGGCGGCGACGGCCTTGCGGGTCTTGGCCACGCTGCCGAGGCGCTGCAGCAGTGCGTCGCGCAACAGGCCGGCTCGCCGGCTGATCTCGGCGTCCAGGGTCATCAGGTGGCGTAGTTTCTCGGCCGGGGGGGGCTGGCCGTCGGTCGTGAAGAGGCCACGGATGAGCGGGCTGCGCTCGGCCTCCAGGGTGGTCAGACGCTCGATGTCGGCGGCCTCCGCGGCCGCCAGCATGGCCTGCGTCAGCGATTCGACGCGCTGCCAGCGCTCGGCCGCCGTCGGCGGCGTCCCGACCTCAGCGGCGGGGATGGGCATCCTGCACCTCTTGCGGGATGGCGTCCCAGGCCTCCTTGATGGTCTTGATGAGGCTGCTCATCTCATCGAGGATGGCCACGTCGTTGGTGGCGTTGGCCTCGGTCAGGCGGCGTTCCATGTAGTCGTAGAGCGAGGCCAGGTTTTCGGCGATCTCGCCGCCCTGCTCCATGTCCAGGCTGACGCGCAGGCCTTCGACGATGGCCACCGCCGAGATGATGTGCTCGGCCTTGCGCACGATCATGCCCTGGCCCATGTAGCCGCGGGCGGCGGCGATCTTGTCCAGCGCCGCCTGCAGCAGCATCTCGATCAGACGATGCGGGCTCGCCGAACCCACACCCGTCTGTACCGCCACCTGCGTGTAGGAGTTCAAGGCGCCTGCGGCGTTACCCGGATAGCTCATGTCTGTTCACCGTTTCGGTTGTCTTGTTGAAGGGATGGCTTGGACTTATAGCGGCTCTGCGACGACGAAATTTAGCCGGTCGTGCTGGCCCCTGCCCCGGGCAGTGCACCCAATTGTTGGCTGAGGAAGCTGCTGGTGCTCTGCATGCTGGCCAGCATGCCATCGAGCGCCGTGAACTGGGCGCGATAACGGGCCTCGGTCAGGGTGAGGCGGTATTCGTAATTGTCGATCTGGTCGTCGATGCGACCGATGCGGGCATTGATGCCGTCTTCGCGCGTATCGATGATGCCGTCGATGGCCAGTTGATCCTTGGCCAGGGCCTCGAGACGGAAGGCATAGCCCTGGTTGTCGTTGGCGAACAACTGGGCGACACCGCTGAAGTCGTCGCTCAACTGCTGGCTGAGCAGGGCCGTGTCCAGGGAGAGGTCGCCGGTACGCTCGGTCTTGATGCCCACCTCGGAGAGGAACTGCAGCCCGGTACCGAGGCCGGTGGGCGGCGTGTTGAAGATATTGCGCAGCTGTGACTCGATGGAGATCAGGGTGTTGTCGCCCTGCAGGTCGCCCTTGGACAGATAGCCGATGGTGCCACGCAAGTCGTTGTAGGCGTCGACGAAGGCCTGCACGTTCTCCTGCACCGCGGTGTTGTCGCGGGCGACGCTGAGGGTCTCCGTGCTGCCGGCGGTGCCGAGGGCATTGAGTTCGAGGGTGATGCCCTCGATGACACCGGTGACGGTATTCGAGGCGCTGGTCACCGTGTTGCCATCGAGGCTGAATATGGCGTCCTGCCCCGCCGTCACCGTACTGGTGGCGAGGGTCGTGGCCACCGTACCGCTGACGTCACTGAGGCTTACGCTGCTCGCCGCGCCGGTCTGGGTGCTGGTGAGCAGCAGGCGACTGCCCGTATCCACGTTGATCACCGTGGCGGTGACGCCGGTGTTGTCCGTCGCCGTGTTGATGGCGTTCTTGATGCCGTCGAGGGAGTCGTTGGTGCCATCGATGACCACGTCGAAGCTGCTGCCGCCCACGTCGAGGCGCAGAGTACCGGTGGCGCCGATGCTGCTGCTGGTGTCGGCAAAGTCCACCGAGGTGAGCTTGTGGGCCTGGGCCAGCTGGTGGGTACCGTTGTCGGAGAAATCGATGCTGTAGCTGCCGGGCACGGCCGTGGACGAGGCCGTGGTGGTGAACACACTCTCGTTGGACGAGGTGGCGCTATTGATGGAGAACTTGTCGAGGCTGCCCAGTCCGCTCATGGCCGACTGGAAGTCCGCAATGCCGCTCTTCAGGCGGCCATAGGCGCTGAGGTCTTCGCTCAGCCCGGTCTTGCGCTCGTTGAGGGCGTTCAGCGGTTGACGTTCCACGGCCATCAGGGCACCGATGATGCCGTTGACGTCCAGCCCCGAACCCAGGCCCGGTGATGAAATGGCGGCCATACTGACTACCTCTTGTGTGGTCGCCCGCAGAGGCACTGCCAGCGACTTGAATACTTTGGGTGCTACTTCAGGTGCTGCTTCAGGTACGACGAGGTACTACGAATTTCGCCCATCCTGCTCGTGATGCGCCGTGACGATACTCGTGTTTGGCGTGCATCTCATGGGACGAAGAGAAGCCTTTTCATCGATGCAGGCCAAAAACCCCGCCTCTCGGGAAGAGAACAGCAAATATCAGGCCAATTCAGACCTTGTCCTGAAACAGGTTTCCCTTGTCTTCGCTCATCTGCAACATGCGGCGGGCCAGTGCCATCAGTTCCTCGGAAGGTATCTGGCGAATCACCTCGTCGGTCTTCGAGTCGCGCACCTTGATCACCGTGTCACCGGTGACGTCGTCCACCTCGAAGAGGAGTTCACGTTGCTGACTCTGCACATAGTCGTTGAGGTTGTGCACGGTCTCGCGCACCGCCTCTTGGTTCGAGGGCTCACCCTGTCGCGCCGGATCGGTCGCCGCCTCTGGCGGAGAACCTTGGCCGCTGACGGGCAATTGGCTGCCTCTCGTCACCGCGGAGGTTTGGCCATTGGAGGTCGCCACCACGGGTTTCAGCGATCGGGTATCGGGCGCCGTCGGGACACTGGCAATGTCGGTCACGCTTGGCATGATATTTCCCCTTTTCAGAGCCCCGGGGCCTCATGCCCCGGGGTTCCTTGTCCTAACGCGTTATCGCAGGAGCGACAGCACGTTCTGCGGGACCTGATTGGCCTGGGACAACATGGCCACACCGGCCTGCTGCAGGATCTGCGCGCGGGTCAGATTGGCCGTCTCGGCGGCGAAATCGGCATCCTGGATGCGCGAGCGCGAGGTGCTCAGATTCTCGACGGCCGTCTGCAGGTTGCGCACCGTGGACTCGAAACGGTTCTGCTTGGCGCCGAGGTCGGCACGGATGGTGTTGATTCGCTTGAGGGCCGAATCGGCCAGGGTGATGGCACTCAAGGCACCTGCCGCGGTGCTGACATCGGCATTGGTGATGAAGGAGGTGATGCCACTGGCACCGGCGATGTCCTTGAACTGTACCTTGACCTGGTTGTCAGCAGCGACAGTGCCCTGACCGACCTGGAAGGCCGCCGATTGGGTGGAACCGATCACCTTGACGCCGTTGAAGGTCACGGCGTCGGCGATGCGCGATATTTCCTCGCGCAGCTGGACGACTTCGCCATCCAGGGCCTTGCGCTCGGTGTCGGTGTAGTTGCCGTTGGCCGACTGCACGGCCAGTTCGCGCACGCGCTGCACCATGCTGGTGACCTCCTGCAGGGCACCCTCGGCGGTCTGCGCCAGGGAGATGCCGTCGTTGGCATTGCGCACCGCCTGGTTGTAGCCGCGGATCTGCGAGGTCAGGCCCTCGGCGATCTGCAGGCCGGCGGCATCGTCCTTGGCGCTGTTGATGCGCAGGCCGGAGGAAAGACGCTGCAGGGAGGTCTGCAGCATTCCCTGGGAGTTGTTCAGGGCACGCTGGGAATTCAGCGACATGACATTGGTATTGATGAACTGAGGCATTTTGATGCTCCTCTGAGTGTGCGCCCGATTCGTTCCTCGCCGCAGGGGCTGAGGTCGGGCTGCTGTTGACTAGCGGATATGGTGCCTCGACTGCGGGCTCCATTTACCGCTCCCAACTCCCCTATCGACCCACCGGCGTCACACCTTTAGGCCTGGGGAGAAAAAAATTGACGCCCCGTGGGACCGCGAATAAGCCCCTGGCCGACAGCGCCGTGGAGGAATTTCTGCCGCCTGCTCAATGGGCTACGTCTGCCGAGGGGCGGGCCGCCAAGCCCTTGACGGAACTGGCACAGTCTTTGCTCCTGTGATGCCAGGGCAGCAGCGCGTCATCAATCCGACACAGGGCACCCCCTTTGAGCAACGCATCGAGCAACTCGACAGCCGGCACGGACACCCCCGAGACGGCCTTTCTCACCAACCGATTTGGTGAGTCCTACCTGCACGCCGTGAACCGCGACGCCTTCAACAAGATCGGCGCCCAGGCCGTGTTCCGGCAGCAGTTGCCGGACAGCCTGCGGCAGGAAGATCGCCTGCATATCATCATCGGCAGCGATTCCGGTCTGTTGATCCGCCACCTCCAGACACAGGGCGTCCCGGCGGGCAGCCGCTTCCTGTTCATCGAATTGCCCGAGGTGATAGAGGCCGTACGCGAGGCCATCGCCGACCTGGCCGACGAGCCGCGCATCACCCTCACCACCAGCGAGGACTGGCAACGCGCGGCGCAGGATGCCGACCTGGCCACCTACGCCTTTCTCGACCGCGTGCAGTTGATCAAGTCCGTCGGCGCCGCCGATGCCCACCTGGCGGCCTACCGTGACCTGCACAACGCCGTCGAAGGCGACCTCAAGGGCTGGATCTGGGCCCTGCGCGCGCAACTCGCCAGCAGCAGTTTCATCCGCTGCCAACTGGAGAA
>JANTGX010000194.1 GCA_024762755.1 Gammaproteobacteria bacterium | reverse complement strand
GCCCATATCGCCGAGGTGGTTGGCGATGCGCTCGCGTTCGGCGAGCACGGCGCGGATGGCCAGGGCGCGCGGCGGCACGTCCACCCCGGCGGCGCGCTCCATGGCCTGGCAGGCGGCCCAGGCGTGGGCCACGGTGGAATCGCCCGACACCCGCCCCGCCAGGCGCGCCAGTCCCTCGGGGTCGCGGCCCTCGGCGATCTTCTCGATGCCCTTGTGCACGTAACCCAGGCGTTCCTCCAGGTTCAGCACCTGCTCGCCCACCGCCTGGAAGCGGAAGTGGCCGGGCTCGATGATGCCGGCGTGCACCGGGCCCACGGGGATCTCATAGACGCCGCTGCCCTGGGCCTGGAAGAAGGGGTAATTGCTGTCGGGCGGGGTCTCGGTGAGGCCTTCGGGTCGGGCGGGGAACCCGCGGCGCAGGGGGTACTCGCCCTCGGCCCAGGCCTGGTGGCGGGTCCAGCGGCGGTGGTCGGGGTGGTCGCTGAAGGCCAGGCCGAACAGGTCCTGGGCGTGGCGCTCGGGGCGGTTGGCGGCGGGGAAGACGGGGGTGTGCGAGGGCAGCAGCGGGGTGGCCAGGGGCACGGCGGTGCGCAGCACCAGGTAGTCGCCCTCTCGGCTCAGGCAGGCGTTGACCCGCAGGGTCTCGGCGTCCGGCTGCTCGGCCCACAGCGCCGACCAGCGGCAGTCCAGTTCTTTGGCCACGGCGGCGGTGCGGCCCCAGTCCTCCGGGTCCAGGTGCAGCAGGTGGGCGGGGGCCAGGGCGCGGGCGTCGCCGCCGCGCACCAGGATCATCTCGTCCTCGCAGCGGGCGAGGAATTCCGACAGCCAGTCGAAGCGGCTCATAGGAGACTCTCCCCGCTGATCAACAGCGTCGCCTGGTCGAACCAGCGGGCGAGGAAGGCCGGGATGGCCAGGCCCAGCCACAGCACCAGGGCCAGCTGGATGGCCACCGGCCACATGTTGGCGCGCACGGCGCCCTGGCCCTCGGGCAGGTCGCCGTAGACCATGGGCTGCACGTGACGAAACAGCCCGGCGAAGGCCACCGCGAGACCCACCAGCAGCGGCAGGGTGAGCCAGGGCTGGGCGGCCATGGTGGCGGAGAGCAGCAGGAATTCGCTGACGAACACGCCGAAGGGCGGGAAGCCGGCGATCACCGCGGTGCCGATGAGCAGGCCCCAGCCCACCGCCGGCTGGGTGCGGATCAGGCCGCGGATCTGCTCCATGCCCTGGGTGCCGGCGATGTGGCTGGCGTGGCCGACGGTGATGAAGATGGCCGACTTGGTCAGCGAGTGCACCGTCATGTGCAGCAGGCCGGCGAAGGTGGCCAGCGGCCCGCCGAGGCCGAAGGCGAAGGTCATCAGCCCCATGTGCTCGATGGAGGAATAGCTGAACAGGCGCTTGATGTCGCGCTGGCGGTGCAGGAACAGTCCGGCGACGATGAACGACAGCAGGCCGAAGCCCATCATCAGGTAGCCGGGCAGGTGCGGGTCGTGCACCTCGGCGTGCGCGGCCAGGGCGCCGTCGGTGAGGATCTTCACCCGCACCACGGCGTACAGGGCGACGTTGAGCAGCAGCCCGGAGAGCACCGCCGACATGGGCGTGGGGCCCTCGGAATGGGCGTCGGGCAGCCAGGTGTGCATGGGCACCAGGCCCACCTTGGTGCCGTAGCCGACGAGCAGGAAGACGAAGGCGATGGCCATCACCACCGGCTTCAGCTCGGCGCTGTGGCGGGCCAGCTCGCTCCACAGCAGGGCCTGTTCCGGGTCGGGGATCACCTGTGCGGCGGCGAAGTAGACCAGCACGGTGCCGAACAGGGCCAGGGCGATGCCCACGCCGCAGACGATGAAATACTTCCACGCCGCCTCGATGGCCTCCGGGGTGCGGTACAGGCTCACCAGCAGCACCGTCGCCAGGGTCGCGCCCTCCATGGCCACCCACAGCACGCCCAGGTTGTTGGTCGACAGCGCCAGCTGCAGGGTGAACAGGAAGCCCTGGTAGCTGGCGTGGTAGAGGCGCAGGCGCCGGGCCGAGAGCCGGCCGGCGGTCTCCTCCTGGGCCATGTAGGGGCGCGAGAACAGGGCCGTGGTGGCGCCGACGAAGGCTGTCAGCGCAATCAGGTAGACGTTGAAGCTGTCGATGTAGAACTGGCTGGCACCGCCGCCCGAATTGCCGTCAAAAGCGCCGTGATGCAGCACGGCCCAGGCCAGCCAGGCGCTGGCGACGAAGCCGGCGATGGCCGCCCACAGGTTGAGGCTGCCGGCCCACGGGCGCTGGCCGAACAGCGCCAGCAGGATGGCCGCCAGCAGCGGGATGCCGAGGGTGAGCTGCAGGGCGATCACGGCTCACGCTCCGCCAGGCGGTTGAGCTGGCCCACGTCCAGCGAGTCGATGCTGTCGCGGATGTGGAAGAAGAACACGCCGAAGATCACCATCGCCACCAGCACGTCGAAGGCGACGCCCAGCTCCACCACCATGGGCATGCCGTGGGTGGCGGCCACGGCGGCGAAGAACAGGCCGTTCTCCAGCGACATGAAACCGATCACCTGCGACACCGCCTTGTTGCGCGTGATCAGCATCAGCAGGCCCAACAGCACCACCGCCATGCTGATGGCGACGGTGTTGCGGGTGATGGAATGGGCCAGCTGGTGGATGGGCAGGGTCACGTAATAGGCGAAGATCACCAGCGCCGCGGCCGCCATCAGCACCACCGCCGGATGCGCCACGGTGTGCGGCTGGCGGTGGATGCCCAGGCGGTGCACCAGGCGGTGCAGCAGCCAGGGGATCAGCAGCACCTTCAGGCCCAGGGTCAGGGCGGCGGAGAAATACAGGTGATGGGCGCCGCTGTCGTAGGCCACCATGGCGGTGGTGACCGCCACCAGCAGCCCCTGCCAGGCGAACACGTGGATCATCGCCAGCACCCGCTGCTGCGCCAACAGGGCGAAGGAGGTGAACAGGATCATCGCCGCCAGGGTGAGGATGGCCTGCTGGTAGAGGGGGAGCTGGGTCAGCATCGAGCGGCCTCCGCATGGCGCGGAAAATCCAACGCAAAGGCGGGATATAAACCCAACGCAAAGGCGCCAAGGCGCAAAGGGCGCAAAGGAAAGACGAAATATTCCTGGATCATGCCACGCCCGTCATTCCGGCGCAGGCCGGGATCCAGCGGTTTTACGGTGCTGGATCCCGGCCTACGCCGGGATGACGAAAACACCGGGGTGTGCAAGTGGAGAGGCAGCACGTCCCAACCCCCGGCAGGGATGCCTCGGTCAGCCCCGTCATTCCGGCGCTTATCCTCTGGGGCAGGAGTACCGGAGTCCATTGGTTTTACGTTCCTGGATCCCGGCCTACGCCGGGATGACGAAAACATCGGGGTGTGCAAGTGGAGAGGCAGCACGTACCAACCGCCGGCAGGGATGCCCCGGTCAGCCCCGTCATTCCGGCGTATACCCTCTGGGGCACAAGTGCCGGAATCCAGGGGTTTTACGCTTCTGGGTCCCGGCCTACGCCGGGACGACGAAATGCACTGACCTTCCACATAAAGATCTCTGCGCCCTTTGCGCCTTTGCGCCTTTGCGTTGAAATCTTTCGTACCCCTATCGAGAAACAGCATCACGCCACCTCCAGGATGATATGGCTGAGCATGCCGATCAGCGCCAGGGTCAGGGCCAGCACCAGGAAGGCGGGCACGCGGAACAGGCGCATCTTGGCCAGCACCGTCTCGCCCACCGCCAGGGCCGCGCCCAGCAGGGCCAGTTTGACGGCGATGGCGCCGGCGGCGAGCAACAGGGCGCCGGCGCCGGGCCCGGTGGCGATGCCCCAGGGGAAGAAGATGTTGGCGATGAGCACGCCGTAGATCATCAGCTTGAGCTGCGCCGCCCACTCCATCAGCGCCAGGTGGCGGCCGCTGTATTCGAGGATCATGGCCTCGTGGATCATGGTCAGCTCCAGGTGGGTGGCCGGGTTGTCCACCGGGATGCGCCCGGTCTCGGCCACCGCCACCAGCAGCAGGCCGAGCAGGGCGAACAGCAGCGAGGGGCGCAGCACCAGGCCGTCGCCGAGGAGGTGGCCGATGACCGTGGACAGGTTGCTGCTGCCCGCCACCATGGCCAGGGTGAACACGGCCATCAGCATGGCCGGCTCGGCCAGGGCGGAGAGGGTCATCTCGCGCGAGCTACCCATGCCGCCGAAGGCGGTGCCCACGTCCATGCCGGCAAGTGCCAAAAAGAAGCGCGCCAGGGCGAAGAAGCCGGCCAGCACGATGACGTCGGCGATGGCCGCGGTGGGCAGATTCACCGCCAGCAATGGCACCACCGCCGCCGCCAGCAGGGTGGCCCCGGCGACGATGTAGGGGGCGACGCGGAACAGGGGCGAGGCGTTGTGCGACAGCAGCACCTGCTTGCCGAACAGCTTGCGCAGGTCGCGGTAGGGCTGGGCGAGGGACGGCGGGCGGCGGTTCTGCAACCAGCACTTGACCCGCTTCACCCAGCCGGCGAACAGCGGCGCCAGCAGGGCGAAGGCGGCGGTCTGCAACAGGGCCAGCAACCAGCTCATGTGATCACCCACAGCAGCAGAATCAGCGTGACGAAGCTGTAGGCCAGGTAGTGGCGCAGGTGGCCGGTCTGGATCACGCCCACCCGCCGCGCCGCGCCGTGCAGGGCGCGCACGATGGGAGTGTAGAACCAGCCCCAGGTGATGTCCTCGGCATGCAGCTGGTGGCGGATGGATTGGGGCTCCAGCGGCAGGCCGGGGCGCGGCTCGCGTTCCACCGTCTCGTGCAGCTTCCACACCGGGGCGAAGATGCGCCGGATGGGCTGGGCGAAGGCGCTGGCGGTGTACTGCATGCGCGCGTTGGGCGGGCCGAAGCCGCAGTCCCAGGTGTCGCCGCGGG
>JANTGX010000193.1 GCA_024762755.1 Gammaproteobacteria bacterium | reverse complement strand
TGGCGCGCCTGCTGGAGACGGCCGCCCTGGCCGAGGCCCTCGTCGCGGACGCTGCGCCGGCGCCCGGCACGGTGACGGACGCGGTGCCGGGCCTGAGCCAGGTGGAGGCCGCGCGCGGCCGCCTGTGTCATCGTGTCCGGCTGTGCGACGGGCGGGTGGCGCGCTATCGCATCCTCGCGCCCACGGAGTGGAACTTCCGCCCCCACGGCCCCGCCGCGCGCGCCCTGGCCACCCTGCGCGAGCGCCGTGCCGGGGTCCTGCGCGAGCAGGCCCGGCTGCTGGTCCACGCCATCGACCCCTGCGTGGGCTACCGCCTGGAGCTGCAGCCGTGCACGAGATGAGCCTGTGCGAGGGCCTGCTGCAGGTGCTGGAAGAACAGGCGCGGGTGCAGCATTATCGACGGGTGCGGACCGTATGGCTGGAGGTGGGGGCCCTGGCCGGGGTGGAGATCCCGGCCCTGGCCTTCAGCTACGACGTGGTGATGCGCGGCAGCCTGGCCGAGGGCAGCCGGCTGGAGATCATCGAGGTGCCGGGCCGGGCCTGGTGCCTGCACTGCGCGGCGTCGGTGGAGATCGGCGCGCGCTACGACCCTTGCCCCCGCTGCGGCGGCTATCAGCTGCAGGTCACCGGCGGCGAGGAAATGCGAATCAAGGAACTGGAGGTGGAGTGATGTGTACCGTCTGCGGATGCGGCGAAGGCGAGACCCGGCTGGAGGGGGCGCCGCACGAACACGAACATGAACACGGGCACGCCCATGAGCCTGGGCACGAGCACACCCACGAGCATGTGCACGAACATGCCCACGAGCACTCGCACGAACACGCCCACGCGCCGCCCGCGCACCACTACGGCCGGGGCCCGGCGCGCGCCCACGCCCCCGGCCTCAGCCAGGCGCGCATGGTGCAGATCGAGCAGGACATCCTGGGCAAGAACGACGCCTACGCCGCGGCCAACCGCCGGCGCCTGGCCGAGGCCGGCATCCTCGCCCTGAACCTCGTCTCCAGCCCCGGCTCGGGCAAGACCAGCCTGCTCACCCGCACCCTGGAGGCCCTGCGGGACGAATGCCCGCTGGCGGTCATCGAGGGCGACCAGGAGACCGCCCACGACGCCGAGCGCATCCGCGCCACCGGCGTGCCGGCGCTGCAGATCAACACCGGCAAGGGCTGTCACCTGGACGCCCACCAGGTGGGACACGCCCTGGAACACCTCGCCCCCGATCCCGGCGCCATCCTGTTCATCGAGAACGTGGGCAACCTGGTCTGCCCCGCCGCCTTCGACCTGGGCGAGGCGCACAAGGTGGCCATCCTCTCCGTCACCGAGGGCGAGGACAAGCCCGTCAAGTACCCGGACATGTTCCACGCCGCCGACCTGATGCTGCTCAACAAGGTGGATCTCCTGCCCCACCTGACCTTCGACGTGGCGCGCTGCATCGACTATGCGCGGCGGGTCAATCCGGGGCTCGCCGTGCTGCCCGTCTCGGCCACCACCGGCGAGGGGCTGGAAGCGTGGTACGACTGGCTGCGCGCCGCGCGCCGGCTGCGTGACATCGGCCGCGCCGCGGGGGCCTGAGCATGGCCGCCAGCCTGCCCACGGTGCTGGTGGTGGACGACGAGCCGCGCTCGCTGGAGACCCTGCGCCGCACCCTGGAGGACGAGTTCGAGGTGCTCGCCGCGGACAGCGCCGAGTCGGCCTGGCGCCTGCTGGAGGAGGAATGGGTGCAGGTGGTGCTGTGCGACCAGCGCATGCCCGGCGAGCGCGGCGTGGACTTTCTCGGCCGCGTGCGCGAGCGCTGGCCGGACGTGATCCGCATGATCCTCTCCGGCTACACCGACGCCGGCGACCTGGTGGAGGCCATCAACGAGGCCGGCGTCTACCAGTACATCAGCAAGCCCTGGCACCCCACGGAGCTGCTGCTCAAGCTGCGCAACGCCGTGGAGCTGTTCCACCTGCAGCGCCAGAACAGCCTGCTGGCCACGGAGCTCAAGCTGCGTCCGCAGACCCTGGCCGAGGCCCTGCAGCAGAAGCGCGAGACCCTGCAGCGGCGCTTCGACGGCGACCTGGGCATCGTGCGCGGCCCCGACAGCCCCATGAACGCGGTGTGCGATCTCATCCGCCGCGTCGCCCCCTACGACGTCAACGTCCTGCTGCAGGGCGAGTCGGGCACCGGCAAGGAGCTGTGCGCCCGCGCCCTGCACTACAACAGCCTGCGCCGCGACGGCGCCTTCGTCGCCGAGAACTGCGGCGCGCTGCCGGACGAGCTGCTGGAGAGCGAGCTGTTCGGACACAAGCGCGGCGCCTTCACCGGCGCCGTGGAGGACCGCGCCGGCCTGTTCGAGCTGGCCGACGGCGGCACCCTGTTCCTCGACGAGGTGGGCGAGATCTCGCCCGCCTTCCAGGTCAAGCTGCTGCGCGTGCTGCAGGAGGGCGAGGTGCGTCCCCTGGGCAGCAACCGCCGGCGCGGCGTGGACGTGCGCGTCATCGCCGCCAGCAACCGCGACCTGGAGGCCGAGGTGCGCGCCGGCCGCTTCCGCGAGGACCTCTACTACCGCCTGGCCGGCTTCACCCTCACGCTGCCCCCCCTGCGCGAGCGCCACGGTGACATCGCGGTGCTCGCCCACGCCCTGCTGGAGAACCTGCAGGCCCAGCTGGGCAAGCCGGTGGCCGGCATCAGCCGCGAGGCCCTGGCCTGCCTGGAGGCCTATGCCTGGCCCGGCAACGTGCGCGAGCTGGAGAACGAGCTGCGGCGCATGCTGATGCTCTCCGAGCACGACCGCCTGGAGGCCGACCTGCTGTCGCCGCGCCTCCTGCGCGGCGGCGAGGTCCCCAAGGAGGTGAGCGCCACCGCCCCCCGCGACGGCGCCAGCCTCAAGCAGCGCCTGGAGGCGTTGGAGGTGCGCATCGTGCGCGAGACCCTGATCCGCCATCGCTGGAACAAGACCCGCGCCGCCGAGGAGCTGGGCCTCTCGCGGGTGGGCCTGCGCGGCAAGCTGGAACGCTACGGCCTGGAGAAGATCGACGGCATGGCCGAGCTGGAGGCCGGCCTGCCATGAAGGCGGCCCGGGACCCCGCGGACGCGGACCTGCAAGGCCTGCTGGCGCAGGCCGGCGGGCCGGAGCTGACCGGCGGCGACGAGACGGCCTGGATCGAGGTGATCCGGCGCATGGACGCGATCTATGCCGACCTGGTGCACTATCAGGTGGCCCTGGAGGAGAAGAACGCCCGCCTGGAAAACGCCCAGCGCTTCATCGAGAGCGTCATCTCCTCCATGAGCGACGTGCTCATCGTCGCCGACACCCGCGGCCGCATCCAGCAGGTCAACCGGGCCCTGGAACGGCTCACCGGCCGGGCGGCGGCGGACCTCGTCGGTGGCCCCCTGGCCGGCCTCTTCGACCCGGCCTGCGCCGCGCGGGTGGAGGACTTCGCCGAGCACATCCGCAGCGGCACGGTCACCGACTGCGAGGTGGACCTGCTGGACGCCCGCGGCGAACCCACCCCCATCGCCATCAACTGCACCCCGCGCCACGACCACGACGGCCGCCTCTCCGGCCTGGTGGTCACCGGCCGGCCCCTGGGCGAGCTGCACCGCGCCTACGACGAACTGCAACTGGCCCACGAGCGCCTCAAGACCACCCAACAGCAGCTGGTGCAGTCGGAGAAGATGGCCTCCCTGGGTCAGCTGGTGGCGGGCGTGGCGCACGAGCTCAACAACCCCATCAGCGTGGTCTACGGCAACATGCACGCCCTCAAGCGCTACGAAGGGCGCCTCGCCCGCTACCTCGAGGCCCTGCACGGTGGGACCCCGCCGGCGCAATGCGAGGCCCTGCGCCGCGAACTGAAGATCGACCGCCTGCTCGCCGACATGGGCCCCCTCATCGACGGTTCCCTGGAGGGGGCCGGGCGGGTGGGCGACATCGTCGAGGAGCTGCGCCGCTTTTCCACCCCGGTGCGCCAGGGGCGGCAGCCCTTCGACCTGGTGCGGGTGATCCGCACCGCCGGCGAGTGGGTGGGCAAGGCGCGCCGGGTGCCGCCCGCCCTGGAGCTGGAGCTGCCGCCGCGGCTGCCCCTCGACGGCTACGAGGGCTACACCCACCAGATCCTGGTCAACCTGCTGCAGAACGCCGCCGATGCCGTGGAAGGGCGCCCGGCGCCGCGCATCCACGTGCGGCTCGAGCAGGCGCAGGGGCGGGCGCGGGTGGTCATCCACGACAACGGCCCCGGCTTCGACGAGTCCCAGCGCCTGCGCCTGTTCGACCCCTTCTTCACCACCAAGCCGGTGGGCAAGGGCACCGGCCTGGGCCTGGCCATCAGCTACAGCCTCGCCACCGAGACCTGCGGCGGGCGCCTGAGCGCCGACAACCACCCCGACGGCGGCGCCCGCTTCACCCTGGAACTGCCCCTGGAGGCCCCCGCATGAGCCGGCGGCGCGTGCTCTGGCTGCAGTCCGGCGGCTGTGGCGGTTGCAGCCTGTCCCTGCTGGGCGCCGAGGCCCCCGACCTGTACGCCGCCCTGCAGGCCCTGGGCCTGGAACTCCTCTGGCACCCCTCCCTCAGCGCCGGCGGCCCGGCGGACTTCCTCGCCCTGCTGGCCGCCATCGAGGCGGGCCGCGAACCCCTGGACCTGCTGTGCCTGGAGGGCGCGGTGATGCGCGGGCCCGACGGCAGCGGCCGCTTTCACCGCCTGGGCGGCAGCCGGCGCAGCATGGCCGACTGGCTCACGGGCCTGGCCGCGCGGGCGCGTCACACCGTGGCGGTGGGCAGCTGCGCCGCCTTCGGCGGCATCACCGCCGGCGGCGACAACCCCGGCGAGGCCTGCGGCCTGCAGTACGCGGGCGGGGAGGCCGGCGGCCTGCTGGGCGAGGACTGGCGCAGCCCCGGCGGCCTGCCGGTGATCAACGTGGCCGGCTGT
>JANTGX010000192.1 GCA_024762755.1 Gammaproteobacteria bacterium | reverse complement strand
GCATGCGATCACTCCCACACCTCATCCCTGCCCTGCTCGTCTTCCTGCTCGCCCTGCTGTGCCTCCCGCCCGCGCTTGCCGAGGGCATGGACGACAGCGACTGCGCCAGTCCGGACAGCGGCTATACGGAGATCGAGGACGATGATGACGACGACGAGGGCCTCCCCCTCAACATCATCGAGAGCCGCTACGAGGCGGGCCGCATGGCCTTCCTCTTCGGTCAATACGAGGTGGCCTACAAGGCCTGGCTGCCCTTGGCCGAGGAAGGCTACGCCAATGCGCAGGCCAGCATCGGTTGGATGTATCACACGGGAAACGGCGTCGAGAAGAATCTGAAGACGGCCGCCGAGTGGTATCGCCGGGCCGCCGAACAAGGCCACGAGATTGCGCAGAACAACCTCGGTGTTTTCTACGACCAGGGGTTGTTGGGCCGGCCCGAACCAAAGAAGGCCGCGTACTGGTATCGCCAGGCCGCCGAGCAGGGATATGCCTACGCCCAGTACAACCTGGGTATGCTCTACGCCGAGGGACGTGGGGTGCCCCGCGACCTGAAAGAGGCCAAATACTGGCTGCGCGTCGCGGCACGACAGAAGGTCGAGGCCGCCAGCGAGGCCCTGGGCAAGCTCAATATCGCCTTGCCCGTGGTGGCGAAGGAGAAACCCCAACCCCGTGTCGCCCATGCCCCCTACCACGCCAACCCGGTGGCCAAGGGCATCGCCTGGGTGAAGAAACAGAATCCCCGCCACTACACCATACAACTGGCGCGCAGCCGCGACCTGCAGTGGATCCTGCGCCTGGCGGCCTCGGCCGAACTGGATCAGCCCATGATCCACTTCGCCACGACAGACGCCAAGGGTGAGCAGTGGCACCACCTCATCTACGGCAGCTTCCCCGACCGTCAGGCGGCGGAGAAGGCCGTGCAGGCCCTGCCTCAACCCATGCGCAAGTGGCAGCCGTGGATTCGCCACTTCGGCGAGGTGCAGAAACAGCTGGCGCGCTAGGAGTCTCGATCGACGGTCGTCATCGCCGACCGGTGGTAGTTTCCCCGGCCGCCGCAGTGGGTGATGATGTCATCACGTCGAGTGTGAGTTTGGATTCAGCCATCCCGCCATCTGCCTGACGCGGCCCCGGCCGAACCACTCCACCGACGGGCGAGCGCGGATGCGCCGCGAGACCCGCGGCCTCCGGCCCGAAGAACAAACAACAAAAAGGGGAATCCCATGCAGTCGGAACGACGAGTGGGCGATGATCGCCGGCGTGGCGATGAACGCCGCAGTTGGCAATGCCAGTTGGACTTTCCCTACCTGGATGGCGAGGGCACCCTGTTGACGGAAGATCGTCGACAGGTGGTCGAACGTCGCATCCAGTACCTCGAACACATCGACGGCGACCGCCGCAAACCCCTCTTGCTGAGCTTCATCGAAAAGAACTGAGTTCACCACGCCGTCAGGCGCGGATGTGCTGGTAGATGTTGAGATAGTGGCCGCCCGACTGGTCCCAGGAGTAGTCGGCGTGCATACCGTTGAGCCTGAGTTGGTGGAAGTATCTCGGGTACTTGTACCAGAGGCCGATGGCCCGCCCCATGGCGTTCTCCAGCGCCGCATTGTCGAAGGCCTCGAAGGTGTAGCCGGTGCGTTCCTCGTAGGGCCGGTCCGAGTGATTGGCATCGAACACCGTGTCGGCCAGGCCGCCGGTGGCGCGCACGATGGGCACGGTGCCGTATTTCATGGCGATGAGCTGGGTCAGCCCACAGGGCTCGAAGGCGCTGGGGATCACCAGCATGTCCGCACCGGCATAGATGAGGTGTGACAGCTCCTCGTCGTAGCCGATCTCCAGGTGGCAGTCCGGGTTGTCGTTGAGCTGCGCCTTGAGGGCATGGAAATGGGCATTGATGGCGTCGTCCGAACCGGACCCCAGGAGCACGAACTGGGCGTCATTGGCCAGGGCGTAGAAGATGGCATGGCTGATCAGGTGGACGCCCTTCTGCGGATCCAGCCGGCTGACCACGGCGACGATGGGCTTGAACTTGTCCTGCAGGAGCAGGCGCTCACGCAGGGCCTGCTTGTCGGCGAACTTGCCCGCCATCACCTGCGGTGAATACTGCTGCGGGATGTGGGTGTCCACCTCCGGATTCCAGACGCTGTAGTCGATGCCGTTGAGCACGCCGCCGAATTTGTGCGCGTTGGCGTGCAGGGTCGCCTGCAGGCCGTGGCCCAGTTCCGTCTGTTTGATCTCCTCGGCGTAGCGCGGGGAGACGGTGGTGGTGAAGTTGGCATAGACGATGCCGCCCTTCATCAGATTCACCGCGCCGGGATGGACATCGTCCTGCATCTTTTCCGGCGCCAGCAGATGCATCCCCAGCCCTGCCTGCTGCAGGATATGCGGGCCGGTGACCCCCTGGTGACGAACATTGTGCAGGGTGTAACAGACCCGCGGATGGTCCAGGCCGAGGGGCTCGTACAGCTCGTAGAGCAGGACCGGCAGCAGGCCAGTCTGCCAGTCGTGGCAATGGATGATGTCCGGCTGGCGTCCCGTCTTGTACATGAATTCCAGCGCCGCGCGCGAGAAGAAGGCGAAGCGGGCGTCGTCGTCATGTTCCCCGTAGAAGCTGCCACGGTCGAAGAAGTTCTCCTGCGAGAAGGGCTTGATGAAGAGGCAGGGAATCTGATCCACCGTACCGCTGAAGACGTCGCAGCGGATCCAGTGGTCGTAGAAGGGGACCCACAGATTGCTGTAGCACTTGTCGAGCCCCTCGACCCGCTCGTAGCGCAGACAGTCGTACATGGGCAGGATGACTTCAAGCGCGTGGTTGCGCAGCAACAGCTCCCGGGACAGTCCGTGAACCACGTCCGCCAGGCCGCCGACCTTGGCCACCGGCGCGCACTCTGAGGCTACCATCGCGATATACATTGAACTCCTACTCCGCTGAATGTGTTGAATATGTCATGGGTTCGCCCGGCAAACGCCGTTCAGGCGAACACCTGTGGCGAGATATCTGGAAACAAACGATCCATGACCTCGAGGGCCTGCAGGCGACGTTCGTCGATCTCGTCATCGGCCAGCGCCTGCGCTAGATAGTTGAAGCGCGCCAGATGGTCGCGCGTCCGGTTGTAGGCGTACTCCTCGGCGGTACCGGACTTCATGATGAAGGCCCAGTCGGAGGCCTGCGCCAGCAGCAGGGAACGCGCCGCCTGTTGCAGGGCCCGATAGCGTAGCGTGCCGGGTTGGGCATCGTGGTGCCGGCTGGCCAGTGCCTGCATGCGCCGCGCCGCATCGTGCAGGTAGGGATAGACCCAGTCGTTGCCCGGATTGAGCCAGAAGGTGTTGTAGCCACCATCTCCCCAGGTGGAGGCCGAGGGCGTCGCCGACTGGAGTCGACGATGGTCCTGCAGATAGGCCGAAGGGGTGGTCAGTGCGACCTGCTCGGGCTGTTCCGCCATCTTGCCGATGACCGCCTCCAACCACTCCGGCCCCTCGAACCACCAATGACCGAACAGTTCGGCGTCGTAGGGCGAGACGATCAGCGGCGCGGGTGCCGCACGACCGCCCTGAGCGGCAACGGCACGCTGGCTGCGCTGGACGAAATCCGCCGCGTGGCGGGCCACCGTCGCTTGTGCACGGGCGGGATCGTAGGGGGCCTTTTCCTGATCCTGCCCCGTGATGCGGTAGTACTTGAATCCCGTGTGGATGCGCGTGTGACCATCGAGGACATACGGCCCGATGTAGTCCATGTCCAGGTCGAAGCCGATATCCCGGTAGAAGTCGCGATAGCTGAAATCGCCCGGATAGCCCTCCTCCCGGCTCCACACCTGACGGGAAGAGTCCGCGTCGCGACCGAACACCGCGACCCCATTGGGGCAGGCCAGGGGGGCGGAGAGGCCGTAGTAGGGCTTGGGGGTGGCATTGAGGATGCCGTGGCCGTCGACGAAGAAATAGGCGAAACCGGCCGCCTCCACCTCGGCCTCGAGGCCGGGATAGTAGCCGAACTCCGGCAACCACACCCCCTTCGCCGTCGTGCCGAGCAGGGCCTGGAAGGTCTGCGCAGCCACGCGCAGCTGGGCCCGCACCGCGGCGGGTTCGCTCTTCAACAGGGGGAGGAATCCATGGGTCGCGGCGCAGGTGATGAGTTCCACCACACCGGCCTGCTGGAAATGGCCGAAGGCACCCACCAGATCGGCCGCATAGTCGTCGACGAAGGCGCCCACGACCGTCTCCAGACGCGACTGATAGAGACGCGCCAGGGGGGCGAAGTCGACATCGCCGCGGGTCCGCACCACTTCCTGCTCGGCCAGGCGGCGGAGTTTTTCCATGTGCGCGAGATAGCGCTGCTGCAAGGCATGGTCGCCCAGCATGCTCAGCAGGGTCGGCGACAGGGAGAGCGTCAGGCAGTGCCGGTGTCCCGCCGCGTGCAGGCGCTCCAGCATGAGCAAGAGCGGCACGTAGGTCTCGGTGATGGCCTCGAAGAGCCAGTTCTCCTCCAGGAAACTCTCGTATTCGGGGTGACTGATATAGGGCAGGTGTGCATGCAGGACGATGGCCTGGTAACCGAGGGGCATCAAGGCGCATCCTTTCGGGTGCTGCGCAGGTGGGCCAGCAGGGCCGAGAGAGACGGCCCGCCGGTCACCTCCAGACTGAGGCAAAAGGCACCCGCCGCATCCATCTCGACCCCCTCGCCCAACAGGCTCAGCCGGCTGTCTCCGTCGGCTCGCCCCTGGATCTGCAGACAGCAGGAGACGCTCACCCCGGACGCCTCGCGGGCGGAGGAATGGGCCTCGTGCAACACGTCTTCCAGGGCGATGGGCGGGCGGGGGTCACCACCGCGGATCTGTTCGGCGTTGGGGCGGCGGCCGGGCATTGCCTGCCGCGCGGGGAATTGTGCCGGGCGCGTTCGCTCTCTCCCCGCTGCCGGCCCC
>JANTGX010000191.1 GCA_024762755.1 Gammaproteobacteria bacterium | reverse complement strand
CCATAGCTCATCAGCGGCAGGGTCAGGCCCTTGGTGGGCAGCACGCCCATGTTCACGCCCAGGTTGATGAAGGCCTGCATACCCAGCCACAGGCCGAGGCCGAAGCCGAGGTAGCCGGCGAAGCGGTCGCCATCGCGCAGGGCCGCCTGGCCGATGAGAAAGGCCCGCCACACCAGCACGGCGAAGAGCAGGATCACCATCACCGCGCCGGCCAGGCCCAGCTCCTCGGCGATCACGGCGAAGAGAAAGTCGGTATGTGCCTCGGGCAGATAGAACAGCTTCTGGATGCTGCCGCCGAGGCCCACCCCCAACCACTCGCCACGGCCAAAGGCGATCAGCGCCTGGGTCAGCTGGAAGCCGCTGTCGAAGGGGTCCGCCCAGGGATCGGCGAAGGAGGTCAGGCGCGCCAGTCGGTATGGGGCGGCCAGCACCAGGGCGGCGGCGACGGCGAGCAGGCCGGCGAAGAGCACGGCGAACTGCCACAGGCGCACCCCGCCGAGGAACATCATTCCCAGTACCGTGGCAGTGATCACCGCCGTGGCGCCGAAATCCGGTTCGGCCAGCAGCAGTACGCCGACCAGGGCCACCAGGGCCATGGGCTTGAGAAAACCCTTCACCGTGTTGCGCACCTCATCGCCGCGGCGCAGCAGATAGCCCGCCACGTACACCACCATGAACAACTTCATCAGTTCCGAGGGCTGCAGGTTGAAGGGACCCAGGGCCAGCCAACGGCTGCTGCCGTTGATCTCACGGCCCAGCAGCAATACCGCCACCAGCATCACCAGGCCGAACAGCAACAGCACCGGGCCTAGTCGCTCCCAATACACCAGCCGCGTACGCAGCACCGCCAGACCGGCGAGTAGGCCGACGAGGACGAACAGGCCCTGGCGCCAGAAATAATAGAAGGGCTGCCCCATCTGCCGTTCGGCGATGGAGATGGAGGCCGAGCCCACCATCACCAGGCCCAGGGCCAATAGGGCCAGGGTGACGCCCAGCAGCCAGGGATCCGGCGCCGGGCCGGTCCCGCGCGCCGTGGCGAGGGGTTTCAGGGTGGGCAGTGGGCGCGCGCTCATCGCTCCGCCTCCCGCGCCTGCACGGCGCGCATGAAGGCCTCGCCGCGGGCGGCGAAGCCTTCGAACATGTCGAAACTGGCGCAGGCCGGGGAGAGCAGCACGGCGTCGCCGGGTTGCGCCAGTTCGGCCGCCACCTCCACCGCCTGCGCCATGTCGCGGACACGCCGCACGGGCAGGACGCCGCCCAGAGCGGCCTCCAGCGTCTCCGCCGCCTCGCCCAGGAGCACCACGGCGCGGCCCTTGGCCGCCAGGGCCGGACGCAGGGGGGAGAAGTCCGCCCCCTTGCCCTGCCCGCCGGCGATCAGCACCAGCGGGCCCGTCAGGCCCTCGATGGCGGCCAGGGTGGCGCCCACGTTGGTGCCCTTGGAATCGTTGTACCAGCGCACCCCCGCCGTCTCCGCCACCCACTGGGTGCGGTGGCGCAGACCGCCGAAGCGGCGCAGGGTCTCCAGCATGGCCGGCAGGGGCAGGCCCATGGCCTCGCCCAGGGCCAGCGCGGCGAGGGCATTGGCCCGGTTGTGCGTCCCGGCCATGGCCAGCTCACGCACCGGCAACAGGCGCTGCTCGCCGCGCCCCAGCCAGGTCTCGCCCGCCACCTCGAGCAGGCCGTAGTCGGCCTCGCTAGGCGGCCGGTCGAGGCCGAAACTGAGGCTGCGCCGGGCGGTCTCGCGCATGGCCAGCACCGCCGAGTCGTCGCGGTTGATCAGCATCAGGCCGTGGCCGCGATAGACCCGCTGCTTGCTGGCGGCGTAACGCTCCAGGGCGGCATAGCGATCCATGTGGTCGGCGCTCAGGTTGAGCACCACCGCCGCGGCCGCGTCGAGGGATTCGGTGGTGTCGAGCTGAAAACTGGAGAGTTCGAGCAGGTAGAAGTCGACGGGACCCTCGTCCAGCAGGTCCAGCGCCGGGCGGCCGATGTTGCCGCCCACCGGCACCCGCAGGCCGGCCTTGCGGGCCATCTCCCCCAGCAGGGTGGTGACCGTGGACTTGCCGTTGGAACCGGTGATCGCCACCACCGGCGCGCGCGCGGCACGGGCGAACAGTTCGATGTCGCCGACGATCTCGGCGCCACGCGCCCGCGCCTGACGGATCAGCGGTTCCTCCAGGGACACCCCGGGGCTGACCACCAGGCGATCGGCGGCGGCGAAGAAGTCGGCATCGAAGCCACCCAGGGCGGCCGGCACGTCGGCATGGGACTCGCGCATCTCGGCCAGGCCGGGCGGTGCCGCGCGGCTGTCGGTGACGGCCACGGTCTCACCGCGCGCGCGCAGGTGGCGCAGCACGGAGAGCCCAGTGCTGCCGAGGCCGACGATGAGGGTCTTGGGCAGGTGCTCGGTCTTGGCCTGGTTCATGGTCTGCACGTCCTTCACCGGATCTTCAGGGTCGCCAGACCCACCAGGACCAGGATCACGGTGATGATCCAGAAACGCACGATGACCCGCGGTTCGGGCCAACCCTTGAGCTCGAAGTGGTGGTGCAGGGGCGCCATGCGGAAGATGCGCCGGCCGGTGAGCTTGTACGAGGCCACCTGCATGATCACCGACACCGTCTCCATGACGAACACCCCGCCCATGATGAGCAGCACCAGTTCCTGGTGCACCACCACGGCGACGATGCCCAGCGCCGCGCCCAGCGCCAGCGCGCCCACGTCGCCCATGAAGACCATGGCCGGATAGGCGTTGAACCAGAGAAAACCCAGGCCGGCGCCCACCAGGGCACCACAGAACACCACCACCTCGCCCACCCCGGGGATGAAGGGGATGGCCAAGTAGGCGGCGAACTTGGCGTGGCCGGTGACGTAGGCAAAGATGCCCAGGGCACCTCCCACCATCACCGTGGGCAGGATGGCCAGGCCATCCAGGCCGTCGGTGAGATTGACCGCGTTACTGGAACCGACGATGACGAAGTAGGCCAGCACGACGAAGCCCCAGCCGAGGGGAATGGCGACGTCCTTGAAGAACGGCACGATGAGCTGGGTCTCCGCCGGCGAGGCCGCCGTGAGGTAGAGGTAGAGGGCCGCGGCAAAGGCCACCACCGACTGCCAGAGATATTTGTAGCGGGCGATGAGGCCACGCGAGTCCTTCTTCACCAGTTTCTTGTAGTCGTCCACCCAGCCGATGAGACCGAAGGCGAGGGTAGTGAGCAACACCACCCAGACGTATTTGTTGCCCAGGTCCGCCCACAGCAGGGTGCTGATGGTGATGGCCACCAGGATCAAGGCGCCACCCATGGTCGGCGTGCCGGCCTTCAGCAGGTGGCTCTCCGGGCCATCGTCGCGCACCACCTGGCCCACCTGGTACTGGCCCAGCTTGCGGATCATGGTCGGGCCGATGAGAAAGGAGATGAGCAGGGCCGTGAGGGCGCCGAGGATGCCGCGCAGGGTCAGGTACTGAAAGACGCCGAAGCCACGGTAGTACTGGGCCAGAAAATCGGTGAGATAGAGCAGCATGTCAGTCCGCCTCCGCCGCCAGGACCGCCACCACTTCGTCCATGCGCGCCGTCCGCGAGCCCTTCACGAGCAGGGTGACGTCACGCATCAGGTCCTCTTGCAGGCGCTCGACGAGGGCCTCGCGACT
Organism: Gammaproteobacteria bacterium; assembly: GCA_024762755.1. Classification (GTDB taxonomy): domain Bacteria; phylum Pseudomonadota; class Gammaproteobacteria; order SZUA-152; family SZUA-152; genus JANTGX01. Next base: position 1,269 of record JANTGX010000191.1, on the reverse strand, counting down.
ACTGAAGTGGTGGGCCTGGCCGCCGCCGTGTTCGGCGAAGGCCGTCACCGCGTGGTGCGTCAGATCACCCACGCCATACAACCGCTCGACCCCGGCCTCGGCGGCCCGGCGCCCGGCCTCGGCGTGTTGCTCGGCGGCGTCGCCGCCCAGCTCGGCCATGTCGCCGAGGGCCAGCCAATGCGCCCCCGGCTCGGCCACCAGCACCGCCAGGGCGGCGGCCAGGGAGGCCGGATTGGCGTTGTAGGTGTCGTCGAGCAGGGTAGAGCCACCCGGGCCGCGCCGCCGGCAGAGCCTCCCGGGCACCGGCTGCAGGGCCTGCAGGCCGGCCTCGATGTCCGCCAGCCCGGCACCGGCGGCGAGGGCCGCGGCGGTGGCCGCGAGGGCGTTCATGGCGTTGTGGCGGCCGGGCAGGGGCAGGTCGACACGCAGATCGCCGCTCGGTGTGTGGATCGTCAGGGCCTCGCCGGGGCGCCACTCGCCGCGCACATCGGCCTCGGCCTCGAGGCCGAAACTGAGGCTGCGGCGCGCGCCGGCCTGCTCGCGCCACAGGCTGGCGAAGGCATCGTCGGCATTGATCACGGCGATACCGTCGACGGGCAGGCCCTCGAAGAGTTCGCCCTTGCTGCGCGCCACCCGCTCCAGCGAACCGAAGCCGGCCAGGTGGGCGCCGGCGGCGTTGGTCACCACGCCCACCGTGGGCTGGGCGAGACGGGTCAGGTAGGCGATGTCGCCGGGACGGCTGGCCCCCTCTTCCACCACCGCCGCGCCGTGCTCTTTATCCAGGCGCAGCAGGGTCAAGGGGACGCCGATCTCGTTGTTCAGATTGCCCTCGGTGGCCAGCACGGGGGCCCGCCGGGCGAGGATGGCGGCGAGCATCTCCTTCACCGTGGTCTTGCCGTTGCTGCCGGTGACGGCGATCAGGGGGATCGTGAAACGCCCGCGCCAATGGCTGGCCAGCTCGCCCAGGGCGAGGCGGGTGTCGCCCACCACCAGCTGGGGCAGCTCGGTCTTCACCGGATGCGCCACCATGGCCGCCACGGCACCGCGCGCGGCGGCCGCGTGCACGTGGTCATGGCCGTTGAAGTTCGGCCCGGCGAGGGCGACGAACAGCTCGCCGGCGCGCAGTCGGCGGGAATCGGTGCAGACGCCGTGGAACACGCCGTCGTCGCCCAGCAGGCGGGCGTGCAGCACCTCCACCAGATCGCTGAAGGAGAGTCGGCAACCGCTCATCGCCCCCCCTCCCCGGCCAGGGCCGCGCTTACCACGTCG
>JANTGX010000190.1 GCA_024762755.1 Gammaproteobacteria bacterium | reverse complement strand
GTGCGGCCGATGCTGGCGACCCCGTCGACCAGGAAATAGGCGCTCTTCACATCGACCAGTTTCTCATCCACGGCGACCTTGTGCTGCCGCTGCATGTAGTCTTTGAACGCCCGCGCCGAGGTGAAGTATTTGTCGCCCCGCTCATTGACGATGGCCTGCGCCATGCTCGGCGTGATGTCCTTGTCGAGGCTCATGAGCACCAGCTCCGGGGCGGTGTTGACGTTGATCTTGCTGCCCCGCGGCAGGGTGGCCACCAGGGGGTTCAGGGCGCTGACGATGGCCGGTGTGAAGCCGGCCACGGTATACAGCTCGCTGGGGCTGACCATCTCCCGATTGGCCGCACGGTAGGGCGGATCCAGGGCCAGGTATTCCTGATCTTCGGCACCATTGCGGTAAAGGTTGAGGTCGCTGTCGATCCAGTCCACCAGGGCGTCGGTGAGATCGGGCGGCAGACGCAGCTGGTCGTCGGCGGCGGCCACCAGGTCCAGCAGATTCTGCAGCAGGCGTATCTGTTCGGCATCCGGCTTGCCGTCCGCCGCGAGCAGGTTGTTGAGGTTGAAGCGGCCCTGCAGATCCTCCACCGTGCCCTGCACGCTGCCCCCCTCCACCGGCAATGGCGGCACACTGGCGGCCCAGGGGTCCTGGAGGTAGTTGAGTCCGTCCTGCGCCGGGTCGTCCTTGACCAGCACCTGGCGTGCCCAGGCCTCCACGCCGCGGGCGTACTGGCGGGCCTGCTCCACTTGCAGGATGTTGCCGGTGCGGCGGATATCGAGCTGCTGACGCGAGGCCATGGCCACCGCGACCACCGTCACCAGGGCGGTGATGAGCAGCGCAGTGATCAGGGCCACACCCGCCTGGCGGTCCGCATGCGACCTCATTGCGGCACCTCGAACAGGCGTGTGATACGCCCCTCGCGTTCGCTCTCCAGGGTCACCTCCACGGCGCGGGGCAGGGGATCGCCGGGACCCCCACGGCGGCTCACCGCGGGCCACACTTCGCCCCACTTGCCGGCGGCGTCCATGAATCGCAGCTCCAGGCGCTGGACGCCGTCGAGCATCTCGGTGGACAGGGGTTTGCTGTCCTGGGCGCGGTCGAGCACGTTCCAGTAGTAGCGCATCAGGCGTTCGTCCTTGAGCCCCCAGGCCACCCGCTGCAGGTGGCTGCGCACGCGGCCCACCGGATTACGCCAGCCGTTGCGGGTCAGTTCCAGACGCAGATCACCCAGGGTGACCCCGCGCAGGGCCGGTTGGGGATCGCCGTATTCGTCGCGGATGGGGCGGTCGATGGCCTGCACGATATCGCGCTCGAGCCAGAAGAAGGTCTGTTGCAGACGCGCCAGGCGCTCGGCCTGGGTGTCGGTGGCCTTGCGCGTCTTCAGCACGGTGTTCAGCCCGCCATAGGCCATGGCCGCGAGCAGGGCGAAGATGGACAGGGCCACCAGCAATTCGAGCAGGGTGAAGCCGGTCTGGCGGCGCGCGTTCATCGTTGCCCCACGAAGCCGGTGAGACTGGTCACCGGGCTGTCGTCGTCCTCGGCGGCGCGCACGGCGATGTCCACCCGGCGCACGCTGCGATCCGGCGTCTCCTGCACGCGCATCTCCCAGAACCACTCGTGACGCGCCAGCAGGCTGCTGCCGCGGGTGGTGCGGGTGGCCGGCCACTGGCGGGAGAGATGCAGTTCCGCCAGTTTGTTGGCCGCCACCCAGTGGGCATAGGTGCGTTGTTGCAGGCCCGCGGCATTGCGCGTGTTGCCGGAGACGGCGCTCACCGCCGCACCCAGGGCGAAGGCGATCACCGCCAGGGCGACGATGACCTCGAGCAGGGTAAACCCCCGCTGCCGCTCAAAAGGCTTCATCGGCCTGCCCGCTGCGGGCCAGCTCGAGGCGCCCGGTGATATCGCCCTGCAGGTGGAAGGCGGTGCCCGCGTCGTCGCTCATCTCTACCTCGAAGGGGGTCGTCTCGCCGCTGGAGAGCAGTGCGATACGTGGAGGATGCTCGCTGTCGTCGAGATCCACCTCGGCCCCTTCCACGCGCAGATCGAGATGCAGCCCAGGTGGGAACTCGCGCGGGCGCAGCAGGCGGTCGTCCTCCACCGGCACCCAGTCCACCCCCTGCAACTCGACGAAACGGTAGCCCGCGCGGGAGAATTCCGCGGCCAGCTCGCGCCCCTCCAGCACCGACTCCTCGCTCGCCAGGCGCAGCAGACTGTACAGGCGCTCGGCCTCCTCCTCGACCAGACGGCTGCTGTGCTGGCCGAGGGAGAGGCTGGCGAAGCTGATGATGATGCCGATGATGAGGATGACGACGAGCAGTTCGAGCAGGGTGAAACCACGCCCCCGCCGCAGGCGGGCGGGATTCAGCGACGGGTGGGCGGGGATCGCCACGGGGCGGATCGGGTTGGCGCGCGGCGGAGTGGGACTATTCCAGATTCCAGTTGCCGATGTCGGCATTCACGCCCTCACCGCCCGGCTGGCCATCGGCGCCGAGGGAAAAGATATCCACCTCCCCCTTCACACCTGGCGACAGATACTGGTAGGGATTGCCCCAGGGATCCTTGGGCAGGCGGTCCATGTAGGGCTTCCAGTTGCGCGGCTCGGGGGTGCCTTCGGGCTTCTGCACCAGGGCCTCCAGGCCCTGGTCGGTGGTGGGATAGACGAAGTTGTCCAGCTTGTACAGGTTGAGGGCGCTCTCCAGGGCACGGATGTCCTGCTTGGCCTTGGTGATACGCGCGGCATCCGGGCGGTCCATCACCCGCGGTACCACGATGGCGGCGAGAATGCCGAGGATGACCACCACCACCATGACTTCGATGAGGGTGAAGCCGCGCTGCCCCTGGGCCGCTAGTCTATGTTGGATGCTTCTGTTGTCTGACACGAATCTGCTCCGTTACTGTCGATTGCGCATTCAATGACTGCAATCGATTGATGATAACAAATGTTTTACGCTGCGATGACGACCCATGACCCGGCCCACCGCCCTGCCGCCTATGACACCCGATGCCAAGAATGGTTTTGTCCCTGCCCTGCGGCGATGGCGCCTGCCGGTGCTGCTGGCGCTGGTCTGTGGCCTGCTCGCCCTGGCCGGCGAGCCTCTGCGCTCCCTGCTCATCTACGACCGCGAGGCAATCCTGCACGGGCAGGTCTGGCGCCTGTTCAGCGCCCATCTGCTGCACCTGGGCGGGTCGCACCTGGGGCTCAATCTGGCCGGCCTGGCCCTGGTCTGGGCCCTGGTCGGCGAGCGCTTCAGCGGCCGCGGCTGGCTGCTGGTGTTGCTCGTCGATGCCCTGGTAACGGGTCTGGGCCTGCTGATCTTTAATCCGCAACTGCGCTGGTACGTGGGTCTGTCGGGCGTCTTGCACGGCCTGCTGGTGGCCGGCAGCGTGGCCGACATCCGCCTCGGCCTGCGCGGTGCCTGGCTGCTGCTGGGCGTGGTGGCGCTGAAGCTGGCCTGGGAGCAGTTCGCCGGTCCCCTGCCCGGCTCGGAGGATGCCGCCGGGGGGCGGGTGATCGTCGACGCCCATCTCTACGGCGCCCTCGGCGGTCTGCTCATGGGCTGCCTGTTGCGCCCCCGCCCGTCGGTTCAGGCCTCGCCGAGCAGTTCGCGGTAGATGGCCAGATCCTCGGCGCTGTGGCAGCAGGCGATGATGCGCTCGAAGCGCGGCTCGTAACGGCGCATCTCGGCGACCGCGATCTCCGCCGCGGCCCGCTTGGGATAGCCGTAGACACCGGTACTGATGGCGGGGAAGGCGATACTACGCACACCATGCTGCAGGGCCAGTTCGAAGCTGTTGCGATAGCAGGCGCGCAGTAGCTCCGGCTCGCCATGGTCGCCGCCGCGCCACATCGGGCCGACGGTGTGGATCACCCAGCGGGCGGGCAGGCGAAAGCCGGGGGTGATGCGCGCCTCGCCGGTGGGACAGCCGCCGAGGGCGCGGCAGGCCTCGAGCAGCTCGGGTCCGGCGGCGCGGTGGATGGCGCCATCCACGCCACCGCCGCCGAGCAGGCTGTTGTTGGCGGCGTTGACGATGGCGTCCACCGCGAGGGTGGTGATGTCGGCCTGGATGGCCTCCAGCATGGGCCTACTTCACCACCCGCAGGGTGGGCTGGGCCGATTTCTCGCGACGTGGCTTCTCCGGCTCTGGGGGCTGGTCGTCTTCGTCGTTGAACACCATGCCGCGACCGTTCTCACGCGCATAGATGGCCTGTATCGCGTTCACCGGCAGATAGATGTGCGTGGGTTGACCGCTGAAGCGGGCCTCGAAGCTCACCGCCTCGTCGCCCAACTCCAACGACTGCACCGCCTCGGGGGCGACGTTGAGGATGATCTTGCCGTTGCTCACGTGTTCCTGTGGCACGGAGACGTCGGCATGCTCGACATTGACCAGCAGGTACGGGGTCAGGCCATTGTCGACGATCCACGCATAGATGGCACGCAGCAGATAGGGCCGGCTGGAGGTCATTTCCGACATGTTCGTAGCGACCCTGGCGCTCAGCCGGGGCGCATCTCCCGCTCGCTCTCGCTCAGGCTGCTCTGGAAGGCCTCCAGGGCAAACAGGCGGTCGGCATAGTCGCGCAGCGGCTGGGCCGCAGGGGGGAGTTCCACGCCGTAGGTCGGCAGGCGCCACAGCAGGGGGGCCACGCTGCAGTCGAGCAGGGACAGCTCGTCGCTCATGAAGAAGGCCTTGTGCTCGAAGATGGGCGACACCACGGTGAGGCTCTCGCGCAGCTCCTTGGCCGCCTTGGTCTTGTCCTTGCCACCACCTTGGATGCGCTCCACCAGGGCGTCCCAATCACGCTGGATACGGCGCAGGGTCATGCGGCTCTGGGCGCGTGAGACCGGATCCACCGGCATCAAGGGAGGGTGAGGGAAGCGCTCGTCCAGGTATTCCATGATCACCTGCGAGTCGTACAACACCAGGTCACGGTCGATCAGGGTCGGCACCGTGCCGTAGGGATTCAGCTCCATCAGATCTTCGGG
>JANTGX010000189.1 GCA_024762755.1 Gammaproteobacteria bacterium | reverse complement strand
ACGAACCGTCGATGGCGAGTATCCGGGTCATGTGATTCTCCTCATGCAGCGGGTTAACCCGACAACACCCCCCGTAGGAGCAGACCCTTGGGCCGCGAAAGCCGTGCCGGAAAAAGCTTCGCGGCCCAAGGGTCCGCTCCTACGGGCGGGGCTGATTACGACCCGGTCTAGCGTTGATACACGTCCACACCGTCGGCAATGCTGTCGTCGGGGTGGGTGATCACCCGCTCGCCTTCGCCGAGACCGGACAGCACCTGGGCGCTGAGGCCGTTGCGCCGACCGATGTCGACGCGCTTGTGCAGCGCCGTGTCGTCGGACACCACAAACACCGCCCAAGCATCACCGTCGCGGAACAGGCTGCTGGCGGGGATCTGCAACACGTCGTCCTGCTCCCAGAGGATGAAACTTGCCTCCACCCGGTAGCCGTCACCCAGGCGCTGCCACTGCTCCGGTGGCGAGACTATATCGGCGACCACCCACACCCGTTGCTCATCCACGCCCAGTGCCGACACCTTGGTGAAGCCCACCGGCTCCACCACCCGCACCACACCCTCCAGGGCCTGCGCACCGCCCCAGCGTTCGAACAGCACCCGTGTGCCGGGGACAATGCGCACGGCGTCGGCGGACAAGACATCCACCACCACCTCCAGGGCGCGCGGGTCACCTACCTCGATGAGGTCTTGCCCCATGCCGATCACGCCTTCGCTCTCGCGGTTGATCTTCAGCACGCTGCCGTCGATGGGCGAGCTGATGACGACCTGTTCCGGCGCCGCCTTTTTGCCCCGTTCGGCGGAGAACTGCAGCGCGGTCTTGGCGGCCTCGAGCTCGTGGCGCGCCACTTCGACGGCAAATTTCGCCGAGCGCAGATTGGCGTACACGCGCCGCGCCTCGGCGGCGGCCTTGTCCTCTTCCGTCTTGGAGACGCCCTGGCTCTTGTAAAGCTCGTGGATGCGAGCATATTCCGCCCGGGCAAAATCATGGCTGGCCTGGGCCGCGCGGGCGTTCTCCTGCGCGGCCTTGAGGGCGGCTTTCGCGCTCGACACCCGTGCCTGGGCCTGGGCACGACTGCGCGGGTCGAGCACGGTGGCGGGCAACGGCTCCAGGGCCGCCAGGGCCTGGCCACGCTGCACGGGATCCCCTACCTTCAGCTCGATGCGCCGCGCATAACCGGCTACCGGAGCGGATATCTGGTAGCGGTCGATGACCCGGGTCCGGCCCTCCTCCTCCACCACCACGCGCAGCGGCTTGCGAACAACCTCTGCCATGTCCACCGCCACCGGCTTGGGCATAAAGCCGTACACGATGGCTGCGGCGATGAGCAGGGGCAGGCTACTGAGGCCGATTGTCCTTCGCCATTGCATGATTCAGTCCCTCCTCATTCCTTGGTTTTGAGCACGGCGATGAGATCCAGCCGATCCAGTTGCCGCCGCACCAGCAGTGCCGAGACCACCGCCGAGACGATGACCACGCTGACGGCAAAGGCATAGGTATTGGCATTGATCACCACCGGCACCCGGTAGAGTTCCGTTTGCAGGGCAAGGACGATGAGGCCGCACAATTCATAACCGAGGTAGATACCCAGGGGGATCGCCATCAGGGTCAGCAAGGCCAGCTCGCCCAGCAAAATGTAGGAAATCTCGGCGCGGGTGAAGCCCAGCACGCGCAGGCTGGCCAGCTCCCGGCTACGCTCGGTGAGGGCGATGCGCGCGCTGTTGTAGACCACGCCGAAGGCGATCACCACCGAGAACAGTGTGGCTATGAAAGTCACGAACAACATGGTCTCGTCCATCACCCGGTGAAAATTGCGAATCTCCTGCCGGCGTTCGAAGGTACCGGATACCGTGGGCATGCCCATGAAGGTCTGCAACAGCTCGGGCAGTGCTCGACTGTCCACCGCCAGCAGGGCACCGGAGATGGAGGGGCCCTCGCGCATGAAATGATTGAGGGTATCGAGATTCATGTAGGCCATCACGCCGAGGTATTCCTTCACCATTCCCACCACCGTCACGCGGCGAATGGTCCGCTTGCCCTCCAGCACCTCTACACTGATCTGGTCACCCGGTTTCACGTCCAGCATCTGGCCCAGGAAATCGGTGATCAGCATGCCCTGCGCAGGCAGGGGCACGGGTCTGAGATTGACATCCAGCAGGCGGAAAATATCGCCATTGGACTCCACGGAACGAATCTCGGTGAGGTGGCTGCGATGGCCATGGCGCAGGCGCACCGGCACACGGCGAAACACCTCCACCCGCTCCACCCCCGGCAGGCGTTGCAAGGCATATTTGGCCTTCAAGGCGAGGGGCTCGAAGAAGCCGATCGCCAGGTCTTCGCGCCGCGACTGGCCGTACTGCACGTCGAGCATGTAACTCACGGTGTCGTTCTGGAAACGCCCGGTCATGATCACCCCGCAGGCCAGCGCGATACCGAACACCGACAGCAGCGACTTCAGCGGCCGGCGCCGGATATGGCGCAGGATCATGCGGCTCGGCTGGGCGAGAAAGCGCTTCAGCCCCCAGCGTTCCAACAGGGTTTCGCGATAGCTGGCCGGCGGCTCCGGGCGCATGGCCTCGGCCGGGCGCAGGGCAGCGGCCTTACGTACCGCGAGCAGGGTCCCCAGGGTCGCCGCCACCGCGCTCACCGCCGCGGCTTCGATCACCACCATCGGCTTCAGCTGGAACAGCAAGAAGGGAAAGCGGAATAGGCCCGTGTAAATGTCGCTCATGCCCCGCCCCAGCCAGATGCCCACCGCCACGCCACCCACCACGCCGCTGAGCACGATGACCATCACCAGTTCCAGATAGTGCAGCACCACGTCCCGGTTGCGGTAGCCGAAGGCCTTGAGGGTGGCCACCTGTTCCCGCTGCATGGTGACCAGGCGGCCGATCACCACATTGAGCAGAAAGGCCGCGACGCCGAGAAAGAGCAGCGGGAAGATGGTCGCCAGCACCCCCATTTGATCCATTTCCTGGGTCAGGAAACGATGCGAGAGCTGGTCGGCACGGTCGTAGGCCGCGCCTCCACCGTAGGGTTCGAGCAGTTCGTCGAGACGGTCGATGACATCCTGCGACGAGGCACCGGCACTGAGGCTCAACACCACGTCGTTGAAGGCGCCTTGCAGATCGTAGGCCCCGCCCAGCGCCTTGCGCCCCATCCACAGTACGCCGAAACGCTTGAAATCCGGAAACACCCCGCCGGGCCGCAACTGGTGGATGTATTCCGGCGACAGGGCGATGCCGACGATGTCGAGCCGACGTCGCTTGCCGTTGATGGTGGCCTGCAGGGTATCGCCCGGCCTCAGGCCGTGGGCGTTGGCAAAGGCCTCGGAAAGCACGGCCTCGTCGCTGCGCCCCGGCTCCACCAGGCGTCCCTGGCGCAGATACAAGACGTTGAGCAACGGCTCGCGACCCTCGGGGATGGACACCAGCCGCGCACTGATGGGCTCACCGAAACCGGCCACCTCCACGTTGGCGAAGGCCGCCACACGGGTCTCCACCTTGTCGACGCCGGGGATCTCCGCGATGCGCGCACGCAGGCTTTGCGGTGCACGCTTGAGGGAGGCGAACACCTGTGCGAAGCGGTAGTCCTGATAATAGGTCGTACGGGTCAGCTGCAACGAATCCAGGGTACTGAGGTACATGATGAAGGTGGCCACGCCCGCCATGATCACCAGACCGATGGCGAAGGCCTGGCCCTTGAGGTGCCAGAGGTCGCGCCACATCTTGCGGTTGAGGGCGGTCATGGGCCTACCAATTCAGATCCCGGGGTGGTTTCTTGCCGGCATTGCGCTGCACCTGAGTGATGCTGCCGTCGGTGAGGTGGAACACGCGGTCGGCCATGTCGGCGATGCCGGCGTTGTGGGTGATCACAACCGTGGTGGTGCCCAGCTCGCGATTCACCCGCTCGATGGCCTCCAGCACGATGATGCCAGTGGTGATGTCCAGCGCCCCGGTGGGTTCGTCGCAGAGCAGCACATCGGGCCGCTTGGCGATGGCGCGGGCGATGGCCACGCGCTGCTGCTCGCCACCGGAGAGCTGGGAGGGGAAGTGATCCAGGCGGTCGCCCAGATCCACCAGTTTCAGGGCCTCATCCGGCGCCAGCGGGTGCTCGGCGATCTCGGTCACCAGGGCCACGTTCTCGCGCGCCGTGAGGCTGGGAATGAGGTTGTAGAACTGAAACACGAAGCCCACGTGCTCGCGGCGGTAGTTGGTCAGGGTGGTGTCGTCGTAGACGCTGAGATCGTGATCGCCGTACACCACCGTCCCCGCGCTGGGCGTATCCAGGCCGCCGAGGATATTCAGCAGGGTGGACTTGCCGCTGCCCGACGGACCGAGCAACACCACGAACTCGCCGGCATACAGATCCAGATCCACGCCGCGCAGGGCATGCACCTGCACCTCGCCCATCGGGTAGATCTTGGTGACGCCATGTACCCTAAAGATGGACTCGAGGTGTTGCTCGCTGCGGTGCGGGTCGCTGGTCATGGCCGTTGTAAACTCCCTGTGTTGGCCTCTCTCCCCCAAACATAGGCCAAATTCCGCACTGGTGCGGCCGCTTTCGAGACATTAGTATCGACCGCGTCGCGCCGGCCGCTCCCTGCCACTCACCTCACCGGATACAACCCCCATGTCAGTCACGCTTTCCCCGCCATCCGCCCTACCCACCGACATCGAAACCGTGGTGCGCCACGCCCTCGCCGAGGACATCGGACCCGGCGACATCACCGCCGGCCTGATTCCCGCCGACAGCCGCGCCCAGGCGCAGGTGATCGTGCGCGAGGCGGCGGTGCTCGCCGGCCAGGCCTGGTTCGACGCGGTGTTCCGCCAGCTGGACCGACGCGTGCAGGTGATCTGGCTGGCGCGCGACGGTGAGCGTCTGCGCCCCGGCCAGGGCGTCTGCCAGCTGCTCGGCCCGGCGCGCAGCCTGCTCAGCGGCGAACGCTGTGCGCTGAATTTCCTGCAGACCCTCTCCGCCACCGCCACCCAGGCGCGGCG
>JANTGX010000188.1 GCA_024762755.1 Gammaproteobacteria bacterium | reverse complement strand
GGGGAAGCTGTAGAAGGCGCCTTGCGAGGGCAGGCAGCGGAGGCCATGGATGCGGTTGAGACGCTCGACGACATAGTCGTGGCGTTGCTTGAAGGCCTGGCACATGACGGTGATGCAGGACTGGTCGCCGTTCAACGCGGCCTGCGCCGCCACCTGCGAGATGGAGGTGGGGTTGGAGGTGCTCTGAGATTGCACCTTCTTCATGGCGGCGATGAGCCAGCTCGGGCCGCCGGCGTAACCGATGCGCCAGCCGGTCATGGAATAGGCCTTGGAGACGCCGTTGAGCACCACGCTCTGCGCCTGCAACGCGGGGCAGAGGGTGACGATGTTGGCGAAGGGTTCGTCGGCCCAGAGGATGGGTTCGTAGATGTCGTCGGAGACCACGATCACCCGAGGGTGTCTTTCCAGCACCGCGCCCAGGGCCTTGAGTTCGGCGTGACTGTAGGCGACGCCGGTGGGGTTGGAGGGGCTGTTGATGATCGCCATGCGGGTCTTGTCGGTGATGGCGGCCTCCAGCTGGGCCGGGGTGATCTTGAAGCCGCTCTCGATGCCGGCCTCGACGAAGACCGGGGTGCCATCGGCGAGCAACACCATGTCGGGATAGGAGACCCAGTAGGGCGCGGGGATGATGACCTCGTCACCCTCGTCGAGCAGGGCCTCCACCAGGTTGAAGAAGCTGTGTTTGCCGCCGCAGGAGACCAGGATCTGGTCCGGTGTGTAGCTGAGCCGGTTGTCGCGCTGAAACTTGTCGATCACCGCCGCCTTCAGCGAGGGGATGCCGTCCACTTCGGTATATTTGGTGAAACCTTGTTCGATGGCCTCGATGGCCGCCTGCTTGATGTGGGCGGGGGTGTCGAAGTCGGGTTCGCCGGCGCCCAGGCCGATGATGTCCTTGCCGGCATCGCGCAGGGCCTTGGCGTGGGCGGTGACGGCCAGGGTCGGGGAGGGTTTGATGCGTTGAACACGGCGGGATAACTGATTGTCCAAGGGGGGAATTCCTTCTGCTGGGACGGTGGAAGGGGCGCTATACGCTCGCCTGTTAATATACGCGATTGCAATTGGCTCGAGAAAGGTCATGAAGAGAAAGTTTGAACTGATTTCCGAATTCGCCCCCGCGGGCGATCAGCCGGAGGCCATTCGCCGCCTGACGGAGGGCCTGCAGGCGGGCGAGGCCGGGCAGACCCTGCTCGGCGTCACCGGCTCGGGCAAGACCTTCACCATCGCCAATGTCATCGCCCAGCTGCAGCGGCCGACCATCATCATGGCGCCCAACAAGACCCTGGCGGCGCAGCTCTACGGCGAGATGAAGGCCTTCTTCCCGCGCAATGCGGTGGAGTATTTCGTCTCCTACTACGACTACTACCAGCCCGAGGCCTACGTGCCGGCCTCGGACACCTTCATCGAGAAGGACGCCTCCATCAACGAGCACATCGAGCAGATGCGCCTGTCCGCCACCAAGGCGCTGATGGAGCGCGAGGACGCCGTCATCGTCGCTACCGTGTCGGCCATCTACGGCCTGGGCGACCCCGAGTCCTACCTGAAGATGGTCCTGCACCTGTCGCGCGGCGACGTCATCGACCAGCGCGATCTGCTGCGCCGTCTCGCCGAGCTGCAATACAAGCGCAACGACGTGGAGCTACACCGCGCCACCTACCGCGTGCGCGGCGATGTCATCGATATCTATCCCGCCGACTCCGACCGCGAGGCGGTGCGCGTGGAACTGTTCGGCGACGAGATCGACGGCCTCAGCCACTTCGACCCTCTCACCGGCGAGGTGCTGGAGCGCCTGCCGCGCATCACCATCTATCCCAAGTCGCACTACGTCACGCCACGCGCCACCATCCTCGAGGCCATCGAGCAGATCAAACAGGAGCTGCCCGAGCGTCTCGCGTACTTCTACGGCGAGAACAAGCTGGTGGAGGCGCAGCGCCTGGAGCAGCGGGTGAAGTACGACATCGAGATGATGCAGGAGCTGGGTTATTGCTCCGGTATCGAGAACTACTCGCGCTACCTCTCCGGGCGCGGCCCCGGCGAGCCGCCGCCGACGCTCATCGACTACCTGCCGGACGACGCCCTGATGATCCTCGACGAGTCCCACGTCACCGTGCCGCAGATCGGCGGCATGTACCGCGGCGACCGCTCGCGCAAGGAGAACCTGGTGCAGTACGGCTTCCGCCTGCCCTCGGCGCTGGACAACCGCCCGCTGCGTTTCGAGGAATTCGAGCGTCTGATGCCGCAGACCGTGTTCGTCTCCGCCACCCCTGCCGAGTACGAACTGGAGCACTCCGGTGAGGTGATCGAGCAGGTGGTGCGCCCCACCGGTCTGCTCGACCCGGAGATCGAGGTGCGCCCGGCCACCACCCAGGTGGACGACCTGCTGTCGCAGATCCACCAGCGCGTGGCCGAGGAGGAGCGGGTACTGGTCACCACCCTGACCAAGCGCATGGCCGAGGACCTCTCCGACTACCTGGCCGAGCACGGCGTGCGGGTGCGTTACATGCACTCCGACATCGACACCGTGGAGCGCGTCGAGATCATCCGCGACCTGCGCCTCGGCGAGTTCGACGTGCTGGTGGGCATCAACCTGCTGCGCGAGGGCCTGGACATGCCGGAGGTCTCGCTGGTGGCCATTCTCGACGCCGACAAGGAGGGCTTCCTGCGCTCCGAGCGCTCCCTCATCCAGACCATCGGCCGCGCCGCGCGCAATGCCCGCGGCAAGGCGATCCTGTATGGCGACAAGGTGACGCGTTCCATGCAGAAGGCCATCGACGTGACCCGGGCGCGGCGGGAGAGGCAGCAGGCCTACAATGCCGCCCACGGCATCACCCCCACCACGGTGAAGAAGCAGATCACCGATGTGCTGGAGGGTGCCTACGGCGGGGCCATGCGGCAGAAGCAGGCGGAGTCTTATGCCAAGGTGGCGGAGGAGACCCTCGAGTACGCCGCTCTGCCACCGGCCGAACAGGCGCGCCGGCTCAAGGCCCTGGAGCAGAAGATGTATCAGCACGCGCAGGATCTGGAGTTCGAAGAGGCCGCACGCCTGCGCGACGAGATCGCGCGCATGCGCGAGGACATGCTGGGCGTGCGCGAGGCCGTGGCGGCACACTGAGCCCGGGGGGCGCGGGACGGCTCCTACGTGCGCCGACGCCCCTCCGTCGAACGCCGCCCCGGCAGATATTCCACCGTCGGCTCACGTCGCACGGGCTGCGGGTAGAGGGCCATGAGCTGGAGGAATTCCTCGGGGATGTCTGTGTTGACGTTCAGTCCCAGCTCGCGCGCCAGATCCGGCGTGATGGGATAGTCATGGGTCCATTGGCCGCTGCTCAGGGTGGTGGCCAGTTGCTCCGCCGCCTCGGCGTCCATCTTGTCCTCTAGCAGTTCCACCACCGCGGCGTGCACCTGTTTCAGCGCCTTTCCCGCCTGGTCGGCCAGGATCAGGGTCTGATCGTCGATCTTCTCCATGGGCTTCTTCTCCAGCACGCTCAGTACCGAGGCGGCGGCACCGGCCTGGCCCATCTGCGGGTCCACCGGTCCCAGCACGGCGTTCTCGCTGATGACGATCTCATCGGCGGCGAGGGCGATGAGGGTGCCGCCGGACATGGCATAGTGGGGCACGATGATGCGCACGGGGGCCTTGTGCCGTTTGATGGCGCGGGCGATCTGCAGTGCCGCCAGCACCAGCCCGCCGGGGGTATGCACGACGAGATCGATGGGCACGTGGGGGTCGGTGAGCTGGATGGCCCGGATCACTTCCTCGGAGTCGTGCACGTCGATGTAGCGCACCAGGGGGAAGCCCAGCAGGCTCATGGTCTCCTGGCGGTGCACCAGGAGGATGACACGGCTATTTCGCTCGGTCTCGATGCGGGTGATGAGCCGGGTCCGGCTGGCCTCCAGCATACGTTGGTGCAACACGGGCTGCAGGGCGCTGAGCATGAAGAACAGCCAGAAGAGCGACAGCATATCCATGATTCCTATTCCTCTTGGTTGGGCGTGAAACGACGAAGTGTTGTGTGTTGCCTGAGATCAGGGCTCGAGGCGTTTATTCCAAGCGCTGCGGTAATCGATCTCATCCGGGTAAAAGGCCTTTTGCCGGCGCGGTGAGAGAAAGGGGCGATAGAACAGCATGCCGGCGAGGAAGCCTCCCACATGGGCCCACCAGGCGACCCCGCCCATCTGCGACGGTTCGAGCAGGGCCGCGGTGCCGGAGAAGAATTGCATGAAGAACCAGAAGGCGAGGAAGAAGGCCGCCGGCAGGGAAAAGATGAAGGGATAGAAGAGGATGGGGACCATCACGATCACCTGGGCCCGCGGATACATGACCAGATAGGCCCCGAGCACGCCGGCGATGGCCCCCGAGGCGCCCACGGTGGGAATGGTCGAGTCGGGGTAGACGAGCACTTGCACCACCGCCGCCACCAGGCCGCAGAGGAGGTAGAAGAAGAGGAAGCGGATACTGCCCATGCGGTCCTCGACGTTGTCGCCGAACAACCACAGGAACCACATGTTGCCGATGATGTGCAGCCAGCCACCGTGCAGGAACATGCTGGTGAGAAAGGGCCAGTAGTCACCGGGTGAAAGGCCGACGGAGGCGGCCCATTCGGGATGTGAGTAACGGGCGGGAACGATGCCGAAGAGATAGACGAAGTTCTGCAGCTCCTTTGCCGGCAGGCTGAGTTCGAAGGCGAAGACCAGCGCATTGGCGCAGACCAGACACCAGACGGCAATGGGCGGAAAACGGGTGGGAATGGAGTCATGCAGGGGAAACACCGGTGCCTCCTTTTTGTTTTTCTTGGAGATCGCTGGAGTGAGGGTCGAATCTGTTACGAGCGGGTTCCAGGATGACAGGGAGGATAACATCCCATCTCGCTGAAAGTCGCACCTCGAGGGCCATGCAGGGTCGACGATTTCCCTGTAATTGAAGCGGCTATCCGGTGATCGGCCGATCCCCGTCATTGAATGTTTTACACTGGCCGGCGTAGGCAATCTCGATACCCTTC
>JANTGX010000187.1 GCA_024762755.1 Gammaproteobacteria bacterium | reverse complement strand
AAGGAACACTCCCCGAAACCTGGATGCGGACATCTTGTCCCGCCTTTCCCTGGGTAAATCCCGCTTTGCCCAGATAGGACCACTGGTTTTGCTGCTGGATCTTTCTGACGGACATTTTTCGTCCATGGGCATCATCCTGGAAGGCAACGAGGGGTTCGCAATGCTGCCCCAGGGCCAGGTCCGGATAATTGGCCATGGATTCCGACGCGTCATTGGTGCCCACGATCACCCAGTCTGTGCCTTCGAAACGCTTGACAATGACCTTTCCGTCCGCTCCCTCGTCCTTGAAGGACACATAGTATGTCTGTCCCGGACGGCAGAAGGTGAGGGAGGTATTGTGTGCCTTGCCCGCTGAGATGCCATCCGGACTCCCCCGGAAACTCCACTTGATGCCGTCCCAGCGCATGACCATGGCTTTCCAGGTGCGCTCGGCAGCGTAGTCAACGAATGCCACATAAGGATAACCATTCAATACGGCCATGGAGAGGTACGCGGCCGGACCCGGGCTGAAGCCTGGGATGCGATCTCGATATTTGAGATAGGTCCACTCGCCGTCCTCGAATTTCATGACCGCTGCCTTGCCGTCATACTTCGAATCGGAATAGGCAAGAAAGGGTACGCCGTTGTCGATATACAGGGACATGTCCCAGACGACGCCTCCATCGGTGAACTCCGGTGGGCCAACGTATTGCCACTGGCCGTTGACGAACCTCATGACGGAGGCCTTCCGTTTCTCCCTGTCTTCATCTTCGCTGGCCATTGCTACATAGGGGGTCTGACCCTCCACGAACAGCGACAGGTAGCGGGCCTTCTTCGGGCTGAAACCCGGCTGGCCGACATAGACCCAGTTGTTCCCATCAAACTTCTTTACGCTGAGCCTGTCGCCATGTGCGCGGTCAATATAGGCAACATAGGGGGTGTTTGCAGAGACATGCATGTCGCTGTGAGTGATCTCACCCTGTGAGATGCCGGCTGATCCCACGACCTTCCAGCCGGAACAGCCCGTGGCAAGTAGCGTCATCCCGATGAACAGCGAAAATTTGAATGCAGCAATGAGGGAAGGCATGGGTTTCGACTGGGTGTCCATGGGCTTTCTCCTGGGGGTGGGGTTACAAGGTCTATATCGTTATCTTTAGTTGAAGATAGTTGAAATATTTTCGGCGGGGGCACCTGCCGATACCACCGCATCGCTGTTGCATCTTACGGCCCGGCCTGTGCCTGACCGGTCTGGCGTTGATGAAGATCCGCCTCGGCGGTCACCCTTTTCAGGTCATCGCTGATCTCGACCGGATAGGGCACCTGCGCCGGCTCCAGCGCCTGCAGGGCGGGGGGCAACCGGTGCACGGCCGTCGTGGCCCGCTCGCGGGTACTGACGAGGTCGGGTATGGGCAGGCGCCGGCCCCCCTGCATCACGGGCTGGATCAGGGCCTCGCCGTCCTGGGCGTCGTCGGCGCTGGTGAGGCTGTCGCGCAGGGCCTGCCCGGCCTCGTCGTAATAGCGGTAGACCTGTTTGCGTCCGGCCCAGGTGGCCTTGCCCTCGGAGCGCTTGCGGCGCGGGATGCCGGCGTATTCCTGCAGCTTGTAGGCGCAGTCGAGGTAGGGCACGTCGTCGGAGACGTCCAGCCGGGTGCCGACGCCAAAGCCGCTGATGGGCGCGCCGTCCCGCACGAAGCGGCGCAGGGCGTACTCGTCCAGGTTGCCGGAGGCGAAGATGCCGGTGTCCTGCAGGCCGCCGGCGTCGAGGATGGCGCGCACGCGGCGGGCGTGCTCGGCCAGGTCGCCGCTGTCGATGCGCACCGCCTTGATGCGGATGCCCTCGGCCTGCAAGCGGGGGGCGATCTCCACCACCTTCTGCGCGCCGGCCTCGGTGTCGTAGGTGTCGATGAGCAGCACCACGTTGCCCGGCTGCGAGCGGGCGAAGTCGAGGAAGGCCTGGGCCTCGTCGTCGTGGGCCTCGATGAAGGAGTGGGCCATGGTGCCGAAGATGGGCACCGCGAACCGCTGGCCGGCCATCACCGTGGCGCTGCCGTCGAGGCCGGCCAGGTAGCCGGCGCGGGCCGCCAGCAGCCCCGCCTCGCCGGCGTGGGCGCGGCGCAGGCCGAAGTCCACCAGCAGGGCCTCGGGGGCGGCCAGGCGCACGCGCGCCGCCTTGCTGGCGATGAGGGTCTCGAAGTGCAACAGGTTGATCACCCGGCTCTCCACCAGCTGCGCCACGGGCAGGGGCGCGGTGATGCGTAGCAGGGGCTCATTGGTGAAACAGGGCGTGCCTTCGGCCATGGCGTGGACGTCGCCGGTGAAGCGCAGGCTCTCGAGGTAGTCGAGCAGACGCTGGTTGAAGCGGCCGGTGCCCTCCAGCCAGGCGATCTCCTCCGCGGTGAAGTGCAGGTCTTCGAGGTAGTCGAGCACCTGTGCCAGGCCGGCGGCGAGCAGGAAGTTGCGATTTTCCGGCAGTTTGCGCACGAAGAACTCGAACACGGCCGTCTCTTGCAGGCCGTGATCCAGATAGCCCTGCAGCATGGTGAGCTGGTAGAGGTCGGTGAGCAGCGGGCTGTCGAGGCGAGAGGTCATGCCGACAACCGGCTGCTGTCGATGAGTTGCGCGCCGGCGGCCTGCATCTCGGCGATGGCGCGCTCGCCGTCGCCGGGCTCGACGTCCACGGCGCGGATGGCATCGGTCAGCAACATCACCTCGAAGCCGGCCTTCAGCGCATCAAGCACCGTGTTGAGCACGCAATAGTCGGTGGCCAGACCGCCGACGAACAGGCGACGCACCCCGGCGGCGCGCAAGCGCTCGGCCAGGTCGGTGCCCTGGAAGCCGGAATAGGCGTCCTGGTCCACGCGGGTGGCCTTGTCCACGATCACGGCCTCCGCCGGCAGTTGCAGCCGCTGATCGATCTCGGCCCCCGCGGTGCCGGCGACGCAGTGCACCGGCCAGGGTCCGCCTTGCGCTCGAAACGAACAATGATCCGGTGGGTGCCAGTCGCGCGTGGCGAAGATGGGGAGCCCGGCGCGGCTGAACAGGGCGATGGCGCGCCTCAGGGGCGGGATCACCGCGTCGCCATCGGGCACCGCCAGGCTGCCACCGGGCAGGAAGTCCTTCTGTACGTCGACGACGAGCAGGGCATCGCCGGGTTGTAGGGGGATGGTCTCGCTATCACCGTTGTTCATGGTGGATTCCACGCTGTTTGTAACAACAGAATGGGGGCGTACGGGACTGGATCAAGGGGGGGACGAAATGGGACCGATTCTCGGCGGCCGTGGCTCGGGCATCACTGATCCCTGGGGTGGCTCCCAGCGGATGGCAAGGCCGTGCTCACGTCTCGGTACAGACCCCATCTTCATCCCGACCGCCGTGAAGCGCGCGTGTCGTTGTGTTGAATTGGACCACCATGCAACCCATATAAAACGAACTATTATTTGTGCGCGATTCAGTCCGCCTGAAAGGAGCCTGACCATGGAACTGCCCCTCCCCATACCCGATCGGAGAACCGCTGGCCGCGCCCTGGCCGAGGCATTGAAGGATTACGCCGGGCGCAGCGATGTCATCGTCCTCGCCCTGCCGCGCGGTGGTATGCCGGTGGCGGCGGAGATCGCCCGTGCCCTCGAGGCCCCTCTCGACCTGATGCTGGTGCGCAAACTCGGCGTGCCCGGCTACCCCGAGCTGGCCATGGGTGCCATCGCCAGCGGGGGGGTGCGGGTGATGAACGATGACGTGGTGCGCGGAATGGGCATCAGCCAGGAGGCCATCGAGCGGGTGGCCGAGGAGGAGCGTCACGAACTCGAGCGCCGCGCGCGGGCCTATCGCGGCGACCGGCCCTGGCCGGATCTGAAGGGGCGCTGCGTGATCCTGGTGGACGATGGCCTGGCCACCGGCGCCACCATGCACGCCGCCATCGACGCCGTGCGCGCCCAGCACCCGGACTGTATCGTGGTGGCGGTGCCCGTGGCCCCGCCCGACACCATCCAGGCCCTGCGGCCGCTGGTGGACGAGGTGGTGTGTCCACACACCCCCGAGCCCTTCCAGGCCATCGGCCTGTGGTACCGGGACTTCAGCCAGACCCCGGACGAGGAGGTGATCGCCCTCATGGAGGAACTGGCCGGCCCCGTCCCGGTGGCCGCCGCCCCGACCGGTGTACGCTATGTGGCCGTGCCCGAGGCCGACTGGCCCGACTACTGCGAGACCTTTGGCCGTCAGCATCACGGCTGGTTGGTGAATCTGTGGCAGGTGGATACCCAGGCCCTGGAATCGGACCGGGCCGGGGCCCTTGCCAGTGGCACGCTACTGGCCGGTAACGAGCCCTTGCAGGCGGTACACCTGGCGCCGGATGGGCAGACCCTCGCCGTGGAGATCGGCCCGGCCGGGACCGCACGGCGTTTCACGGCGGGGCCGGTGCGCCGCCTGTGGCGCGAACGCGTGGACGAGTCCCACGAGGGCATGCGCATCGACCAGGGTGACGGCCGCTCCCTGCTCATCGAATTCCGCGCCCCGGCGCGGCCCGAAGAACTGGACGGCCTGGCCCCCAGCGAGTTGTGAGGAGAGATCACATGAACCACGAAACCGGTACACAGGAGGTAGTGGTGCAGGCCGGCGAGATCGGCCTGCCCGCCTTTCTCACCATGCCGCCGGACGCCAAGGGCCTGGTGGCCTTCGTCCACGGCAGCGGCAGTAGCCGCTTCAGTTCACGCAACCGGTACGTGGCCGAGGTACTCAACGCCGGCGGCCTGGCCACCCTGTTGTTCGACCTGCTTACGCCAGACGAAAACGCCGTCGACGTGGTCACCGCTGAGTTCCGCTTCGACATCCCCCTGCTCGGTGAGCGCACCGTCGCCACCGTGGACTGGCTCGCCGCCCAACCGCAACTGTCCGAGCTCCCGCTGGGCCTGTTCGGTGCCAGCACCGGCGCCGCCGCGGCCCTGCACGCCGCGGCCGAGCGCCCGGAGCGGGTGCGCGCCGTGGTCTCCCGCGGCGGTCGGCCCGATTTGGCCATGGCCGACCTGCCGCGGGTGAAGGCGCCCACCCTGCTCATCGTCGGC
>JANTGX010000186.1 GCA_024762755.1 Gammaproteobacteria bacterium | reverse complement strand
CCCTGTTCAAGCACGGTTGGGCGGTATTCAAACAGGGCGATACCCGGCGCTCCCTGCGTTCCTACTTCGCCGTGCTGGATCGCAGCTTCGCCGACCACGACCCCGATCTGGCCAGCTTCTCGCGCAGCGAGCAGGAGCTCATCGGCGACACCCTGCGCGTCGTCGCCCTGGGCTTCTCCTACCTCGAAGGCCCGCAATCGGTGGCCGCCTTCTTCGACGACTACGGCGACCGACCCTACGCCTATCACGTCTACCGTCGCCTGAGCGATCTCTACCTGGGCCAGGGGCGTACCGACGATGCCGTGGCCACCCTCGACACCTTCATCCGCCGCCACCCGCTGCACCCGCAGGCGCCGCGCTTCCTGGTCAGCGAGATCGACATCCTGCAGCAGGCCGGCCGTCTGTCGGCACTGCTCAAGGCCAAGGCCGACCTGGCCACCGCCTACGGCATGCGCACCGCCTTCTGGCGGCACAACGACGACCCGGCCCTGCGCCAGGAGCTGGCGCCCGAGATCCGGCGCAGCCTGGATGAACTCGCCCGTTACTATCACGCCCAGGCGCAGAAGAGCCACAAGGCGCAGGACTTCCGCCTCGCCGCCCACTGGTATCGCGGCTACGTGGAAGACTTCCCCAAGGATCCCAAGAGCCCGGCCATGCACATGCTGCTGGGCGAGACCCTGCTCGCCGCCGGCGACCTGACCGGGGCGGCCGCGGCCTTCGCCGCCACCGCCTACACCTATCCGCCCCACGCGCAGAGCGCCGAGGCCGGCTACGCCGCCTTGCTCGCCCAGCGCCAGCGCGTGGCGGCCCTGCAGGGCGCGGAGCGTAGCCTGCAACGGCGCCTGGCCATCGCCGAGGGCAAGCGCTTCGTCAGCTGGTTCGCCGACGATCCGCGCGCCCTCACGGTGATGTCCAAGGCCGCCGAGGAGCTGCTCGCGCTGAAGGATCACGCCAATGCCGTGAACACCGCCTGGTACGTGGTGGGCGCCGTGCCGGAGCCGCCGCTGGCGCTGCAGCGTATCGACTGGGGCATCATCGCCGTGGGCGAATTCGAACAGGCCGACTACGCCGAGGCCGAGGCCGCCTCCCTCCAGCGCCTGGCCCTCACCGCCGCCGACGACGCCGAGCGGCCCGCCTTCGTCGAGCGCCTCGCCGCGGCCATCTACAAGCAGGGCGAACAGGCCCGCGCCGAGGGCCTGCACGGCGCCGCGGCGCGCCACTTCCTGCGCGTCGGCGAGCTGGCGCCCACCGCCTCCATCCGCGCCAACGCCCTGTTCGACGCCGCCGCCGAGCTGGTGGTAAAGGGCGACTACAAGCTGGCCATCCCGGTGCTCAAGGTCTTCACCCGGCGCTACCCCGACCACACGCTGACCCCCGCGGCCTACGAGAAACTGGCCCTCAGCTACGAAAAGAGCGCCGACTGGCAACACGCCGCCGACACCCTGCAGGTGCTCTATCGCCAGGCCGAGGCCGGCGAGCGCAAGCGCCTGCTGCTGTGGCAGAGCGCCGAGTATTACGCCAAGGCCGGACGACCTCACGAGGCCGCCGAGGCCTACAAGACCTATGTGCGCGGCTACCCGCAGCCCTTCGACGACTACGTCGAGGCCCACGCGCGCCTGGCCGAGATCTACGCCAAACAGCGCGATCCGAAATCCCGCCGCTACTGGCTGGGCAAGCTGGTGGCCCTGGGTGCCGCGGCGCAGACCCTCACCCCGCGCCTGCAGACCCTGGCCGCCGAGGCCTCCCTGGAGCTGGCCGAGAGCAGCTATAGGGCCTATCGAAAGGTCAAACTGGTGGCGCCGCTGAAACAGAACCTGAAAAAGAAGAAGGCCCTCATGCAGGCCAGCATCAAGGCCTACACCGAGGCGGCCAACTTCGGTGTCGCCGCGGTGACCACCGCGGCCACCTACCACCTGGCCGACATCTACCTGGGCTTCGGCCAGGCCCTGATGGACTCGGAACGGCCCAAGGGGCTCAACGGGGAGGAGCTGGAACAGTACGAGATCCTGCTCGAGGAGCAGGCCTATCCTTTCGAGGAGAAGGCCATCGAGGCCTTCGAGATGAACACCGCGCGTGCCCCCGAAGGGGTCTTCGACGACTGGGTGCGGAAGAGCTTCCGCGCCCTGGCCAAGCTGATGCCGGTGCGTTACGACAAACCAGAGAAGACCGCGGAGGTCTGGGATGAAATGGAATAGGAGACTCTGCGCCCTGCTGCTCGCGCTGGCCGCCAGCACCGCCGCGGCCGAGAAACGCATCGAGCTGCAGGAGACCGAGATCAGCGCCGCGCGCGAACTGCCCAAGGTGCTCTACATCGTCCCCTGGCGACAGAGCGTGCCGGACCCCCGCCCCCTGCCCATGCACAGCCTGGTCGACGAGGTGCTGTCACCGGTGGAGATCGAGGTCTTCAAGCGCGAGGTGCGCTACCTCGAGCTGACCCGCAGCAAGGCCAAGGCCGACAACCAGTGATCCATGCGGAAACTTCTGTGGCTCAAGGAGCACAGTGAGACAACCTTCCGCATGCACCACGAGGCCCTGAACCCGCTCAGAATTCCACGTCGTAGTCGACGATCAGGGGGGCGTGGTCGGAGAAGCGCTCGTCCTTGTAGATGCTGGCCGCCTTGACCCGGTCCTTCAGGCCGGGCGTGATCACCTGATAGTCGATGCGCCAGCCCACGTTCTTGGCCCAGGCCTGGCCGCGGTTGGACCACCAGGTGTACTGGCCCGGCTCCTGGTTCACCACACGAAAGGCGTCCACGTAGCCCAACGGACCGAACACCTGGTCCAGCCAGGCCCGCTCCTCGGGCAGGCAACCGGAGTTCTTCTGGTTGCTCTTCCAGTTCTTGATGTCGATCTCCTTGTGCACGATGTTCCAATCGCCGCAGAGGATGAACTCGCTGCGCTTGCGACGCAGGGCCTCGAGGCGCTCGGTGAAGCGCCGCATGAAGCTGAATTTCACCTGCTGGCGCTCCTCCTTGCTGGAACCGGAGGGCAGATAGAGGGAGACCACCCCCAGACGGCCGATGGAGGTCTCGAAGTCGGCCTGGATGAAACGGCCCTCGGCGTCCATGTCCTCGAAGCCCTCGCCGAGCCGCTCGATGACCTTCAGCGGCGCCTTGCGGGCGTAGATGGCGACCCCGCTGTAGCCCTTCTTCTCGGCGTCCACGTAGTAGCAGTGGTAACCCGCGGGATAGAAGTGCTCGGCCTCCAGCTGGTGTTCCTGGGCCTTGGTCTCCTGCAGGCAGACCACGTCGGCGTCCTGCCTCGCCAGCCAGTCGAAGAAACCCTTCTTGGCGGCGGCGCGGATGCCGTTGACGTTGACGGTGATGACTCTCATGGGCGGTGTCCGGCGTGGGGGAGGGCGGGATTATGGGGTAAGATGCGGCGTTTGCGAACCGCCGGGAGCGAGACCATGCAAGACTACCAACGCGAATTCCTCGACTTCGCCATCGAAAAGGGCGTGCTCCGCTTCGGCGAATTCACCCTCAAGTCCGGGCGCCTCAGCCCCTACTTCTTCAACAGCGGCCTGTTCAACACCGGCGCCAGCCTGGCCCGGCTCGGTCGCTACTATGCGCAGGCGGTGCAGGCCTCCGACATCGCCTTCGACATGATCTACGGCCCGGCCTACAAGGGCATCCCCCTGGCCGCCTCCCTGGCCATCGCCCTCGCCGACCACCACGGCCGCGACCTGCCCTATGCCTTCAACCGCAAGGAGGCCAAGGACCACGGCGAGGGCGGGGTGATCGTCGGCGCACCCCTGCAGGGGCGGGTTTTGATCGTCGACGACGTCATCTCCGCCGGCACCTCGGTACGCGAGTCCGTGGAGATCATCCGCGCCGCCGGCGCCACCCCCGCCGGGGTGGTCATCGCCCTCGACCGCCAGGAGCGCGGCCAGGGCGAGACATCGGCCATTCAGGAGGTGGAGCACGACTACGGCCTGCGCGTGGCGAGCATCGTCAGGCTCGACGAGCTCGAGGAATATGTGGCCGAATCGGCAGACATGTCAGACGAACTGGCCGCAATTCGCGCCTATCGTGCGCAATATGGCGTAGTCGACGGCTGATTCTGCATCTATAATTCCGCCTCTTTTCAGCCCTTCGTCAACCCTCATCAAGGACCGTCCCATGCAAAGAACTGCCCTCAGCGCCGCCATCCTCGCCATCGCCACCCTCACGCCGACCCTGGCCAGCGCCGACTGGACCGGCGAGGCCGAACTCGGCTACGTCAAGACCGGCGGCAACACCGACACCGCCAGCCTCAACGCCAAGGCCAAGGCCCAGCAGGAGGTCGAGAAGTGGCGCAATACCCTGGCCATCGAGGCCCTGAACAACAACACCGACGGCAGCACCACCGCCGAGCGTTACTACGCCAGCGGCCAGAGCAACTACAAGTTCTCCCCACGGGCCTATGTCTTCGGCTTCCTTGGCTATGAGGACGACCGTTTCAGCGGCTACGACTACCGCGCCAACGCCAACATCGGTCTCGGCTACCGGGCGGTGCAGAACGAGGCGGTGACCCTGGACCTGGAACTCGCCCCCGGTTATCGCGAAAGCAAGGTGGGAGCGACCGACACCACGCCGAGCAAGACCGAGGACGAGGTCACCGTGCGCGGCGCCCTCAAGCTGGCCTGGAAGGTGAGCAAGACCGCCAAGTTCAGCGAGGATCTGACCACGGAGATCGGCGACAAGGACAAGGGCGGCACGGTGACCCGCTCGGTCAGCGCCCTCACCGCCCAGGTCAACGGCAACCTGCAGACCAAGGTGAGTTACACCGTGCGCCATACGTCGGTGGTGCCGGCCGATCGCGAGAAGACCGACGACGAGATCGCCATCGCCCTGCTCTACAGCTTCGGCAAGTAAGGCACCGGCCGACGCGGCGGCGCCCCGCAATGGGGCGCCGCCGTTTTTTTTGCCCCGCTCAAGCCGGCGTCAGAAGGGGACCGACGTCCAGCGCCCGCGCCGTCTGTTCCGCGCCCGCCGCCGGCTCGAAGGGGATGCGCCCCAGCAGGGGGGCCTCGAGACGCGCCGCCAGCGTGGCCACGTTCTCGTCCGCCCAGGGCATGTCCGGCGACAGGGCGTTGGC
>JANTGX010000185.1 GCA_024762755.1 Gammaproteobacteria bacterium | reverse complement strand
GCGATTCACATGCACCACCGCCGGATCGAAATCGATCTTGAAATATTCCAGGAAATCCTCTGCGCTACTGAGTTCGTCCAGGTCCAGTTCCAGTTCTGTCTCACTCATGGTTCTCAACTCCTCGATTGGTCTGGCGGGCGCCAGTTAAAACAAACACTCAATATTGTCTCCGGCTTCCTTCAGCTGGCCGGACTTCGCGAGCTTCAAGAGGAAGCCGGCACCAAACTGGTCCCGCGGATCCAGGGACACAACTTTTTGCAAATAGGCAGTGGCCTTATCGAAATTACCCATGCGCATCTCGAGATAGCCCGCCGCCTT
This sequence comes from Gammaproteobacteria bacterium, assembly GCA_024762755.1. GTDB lineage: Bacteria > Pseudomonadota > Gammaproteobacteria > SZUA-152 > SZUA-152 > JANTGX01. The sequence goes on along the minus strand of JANTGX010000185.1, from coordinate 4,813 downwards.
CACCACCAGAAGGTAAAACCGGGTCAGGCTCATGGACGCATCGATCGCCTTAGTCAGTGATTCAGCAGTCAACTCCGACCAGTCACCGACCAGTCCGAGGCGTTCACCGGCGATTTTGGTGGCACGTTCGGCTACCACCAAGGCATCGTCATAACGGTGTCGATAGTAGAAATAACGGTACAATGCGACGAGCACCGTCAGATGATCTGGTTCGAGAAAATAACTGCGTAGCAGATAGGCTTCGGCGGCATCATCGGGATAGACCTCGGCCGCTTGCCCGATGAGACCTGCCACCTCGCTCGACACCGGCTCGTCGAAATACAGGTCCTGCCCCTCGAAATCCAAAAAATCCATCGTCGTTCCTTATCCTGCGTTGCTCAACACCGCGTGAGGCGCCGGATTTTCCGTCTCACACACATCTTTGGCATCGCATTTCTTGCATTCGTCTTCCAACTGCTCGCCACCAGGCAGACAGCCGCCGATGCCGACTTCCTGCTCCAGCAAACGGATGCGATCTAGCAGACAGCTGATGGCACCGGCCACGGGGTCCGGGATCAGATGATGATTCAGGTCCACACCATAGGGGTTCAATTCGCCGCCCTGGCCCGACTGCACCACCTTGGCCGGAATACCGACCACGGTGCGTTTGGGCGGCACCTCTTTTATCACCACCGAGTTGGCGCCCACCTTGGCACCGTCGCCAATGCTGATGGGGCCGAGAATCTTGGCGCCGGCACCGACCACAACGCCGTTACCCAGGGTGGGGTGGCGCTTGCCGTGGCTCCAAGAGGTGCCGCCGAGGGTGACGCCGTGGTACAGGGTGACGTCGTTACCCAACTCTGCCGTCTCGCCGATGACCACGCCGGAGCCGTGATCGATGAACAGGCGCCGGCCGATGGTGGCGCCTGGGTGGATATCGATATTGGTCCAGATGCGGGCGAGGTAGGACAACAGCCTGGCGCTGTAGCGCCAGTTGCGTCGCCACAGACGGTGGCCGATGCGATGCAACAGCAAGGCGTGGATGCCGGGGTAGGTCGTCAGCACTTCCAGTGTATTGCGCGCCGCTGGGTCACGCTGAAAGACACAGCGGACATCTTCGCGCACCTGTCGCCAAAAGCCCGGCGGGCGTTCATCGGCAATGTCCTGCGACAGCTCTTCGAGCTTGGTCTCAACGCCCATGAATCACCCCGTTATCGCTCACTGCAACACCCGAGCATCGCTGGCGCCAACGACTTGTCGATAGAAGCGCTTCAGATCGAGTACGTCGGGAGACTGCTTGGTACTGGTGACGAAGCGGCGGATATGGCCGAGGACGTATTCCGCTTCGACCCGGGTCAGCGGCAGGCCCAGCTCATCGTAGGCCATGAGCACCGAAGAGGTGCCGGAATGCTTGCCTAGCACCAGGCGATGCACCCGCCCCAACTCGGCGGGATCGACGCCCTGATAATTGCGCGGATCCTTCAGCAGGCCGTTGACGTGGATGCCCGCCTCGTGGGTGAACACGCCCTCGCCCACCAGGCTCTTCTGCCAGCCGATGGGCCGCCCCGCGGACTGCGCTACCAGCTCAGACAGCGCGGTGAAATTCGCCAGTTCGACGCCGGTATGGATATCGTACAAATGCTTCAGCCCCATCACGACCTCTTCCAGAGCGGCATTGCCGGCGCGTTCACCCAAGCCCAGCACGGTAGTGTTGACGTGGGTCGCACCGCCGACGATGGCGGCGAGGCTGTTGGCGGTGGCCAGTCCCAGATCATCATGGGCGTGAATCTCGAGTTGCAGATCGCTGGCCGCGCGCAAACGCTGCATCAACGCCAGAATACCCAACGGTTCCATGATGCCGACCGTATCGGCGAAGCGGAAACGCACGGCGCCGGCAGCCTGGACGGCCTCCAGCACCTGTAGCAGGAACTCGGGGTCGGCGCGCGAGGCGTCTTCGCCACCTACGCAGACCGTCAATCCCTGGTCGATGGCCATTGGTACCTGGCGGCGGATCTCTGACAATACCCAGGCGCGATCGCGCCCCATTTTGTGTTCGATCTGCTGATCGGAGACAGGGATGGAGAGGTCCACCATGTCTATGCCGAGGCCGAGACAGTGGCCGAGGTCTTCATCGCGCATGCGACTCCAGACCAACAGACGCGACGGTAAATCCAGGGCAGCGACGGCACGGATGGCATCGCGCTCCTCGTCGCCAATGGCGGGAATACCCACCTCAAGCTCGGGTACGCCGCTCTCGGAGAGCTGTCGCGCGATGCGCAGCTTTTCCTCGAGATTGAAAGACACCCCGGCCGACTGCTCGCCGTCTCTGAGTGTGGTGTCATCGATAACCACTGTGCGGTTTTCAGTGTTCATGGCTACCTCCGCGTTCTTCGAAATAAAGTAATGCAACCACCATGCCAGCAATATTTCCCTATAAAAACAAGCAGTTGAAAATAACGCTATGGTTATTTGTCACCTTCCCAACAAGGCCTGCGCGCCACCTTGTGCCGCGTCTGACAAATGGACAGGCGCTCTTGCCCGCCGGGCGGCGAATCACGCAAAAAAAACCACCCCAGAGGGTGGTCAAGAAGGAGCAAGATTACCGCGGAGAAGCGGTCAAGCCGCAGCGCGTCATTCCTCACGCATAGGTCGGCGCGAAGGCCTTTTCCGGCTCGGCAACGGGTCCGTTCTCGTCCCAGTAGGGCGACAGCTTGCGCAGCTGGGCCATGATGGGCGGCACCGCCTCGATGACCTTTTCCACTTCTTCCATGGTGTTGTAGCGGGAGAGGGAGAAGCGCACCGAGCCGTGGGCGGCGGTGTAGGGAATGTCCATGGCCCGCATCACGTGCGAGGGCTCCAGAGAGCCTGAGGTGCAGGCCGAGCCGCTGGAGGCGGCGATACCCTGCTTGTTGAGCAGCATGAGGATGGCCTCGCCCTCGATGTACTCGAAGGCGATGTTGGCGGTGTTGGGCAGGCGGTTGTCGGGATCGCCGGTAACGAAAGAATGGGGCACGGCGGCCAGGATGCCCTGCTCCAGTCGGTCGCGCATGGCGGCCACGGTGGTGTTTTCGAACTCCATGTGTTCCTGGGCCAGCTCGCAGGCCTTGCCCAGGGCGATGATGGAGGAAACGTTTTCCGTGCCGGCGCGGCGCCCGCGCTCCTGGTGTCCGCCGCGCAGCAGCGGGCGATAGCGCACGCCGCGGCGCAGATAGAGAACACCGATTCCCTTCGGTGCGTGCAACTTGTGGCCGGAGAGGGACAGCATGTCGATCTTGGTGTCCTGCAGGTTCATGGGCACCTTGCCCACCGCCTGCACCGCGTCGGTGTGGAACATGATGCCGGCGGCGCTGGCCATCTCGGCCATCTCCAGCACCGGAAACAGGGTGCCCGTCTCGTTGTTGGCCCACATCACGGAGACCACGGCGACGCGCTCGCTGAGCAGCTTTTTGTACTCATCCAGATCCAGCCGGCCCTTGTTGTCTACCTTCAAGTAGTGGACCTTGTAACCGTCCTTCTCCAGATTCTCGCACAGGCTGAGCACCGCGGGGTGTTCCACCACCGTGGTGATGATCTCGTTGCGCTCGGGCTGGGCGCGCAGGGCGGAGAGGATGGCGGTGGAGTCGGACTCGGTACCGCAGGAGGTGAAGATGATCTCCGAGTCGTGCGCGGCGCCGAGCAGGTTCTGCACCTGCTTGCGCGCCTTCTTCAGCGCCAGGCCCACCTTGTTGCCGAAGGCGTGCATGGAGGAGGGATTGCCGAACTGCTCGGTGAAATAGGGCAGCATGGTCTCCACCACCGCCGGATCGACCATGGTGGTGGCGTTGTTGTCGAGGTAGATGCCTTTCATGGTTCAGCCCTCCGCCTGCGCCTTGGGCAGTTCCGTCTCCGGCAGCACCTTGACGAATTGGCCCAGCTCTTCGATGAGGCGCTGCTGGATGCCGCCCAGGGTCATGGCGGCCATCTGGCAGCCGCTGCAGGCGCCGGTCATCTTCAGGTAGACGGAATCGCCGATGACGTCCACCAGCTCGGCGTCACCCTTGTCCATCTGCAATTGCGGACGAATGGACTCGATCACCGTCTCGATGCGGCGGATGCGCTGCAGGTTGGTCATGCCGGTGGTACCGGCGGCCAGGGTCTCCGGCGCGGTCTCGATCTCCGGCATGGGCGCGGCGTTGGGATCGAAGCTCTCGCCCTTCTCCGCCAGCACCTTGGTGAGGATCTCCTCGATGGCCTCGTGGCAGGAGGCGCAGCCGCCGCCGGCCTTGGTGTAATGGGCCACGTCCTCGACGGTCTTGAGGTTGTTCTCGCGCACGGTTTCCTCGATGAGCACGGCGTCCACGGCGAAACACTTGCACACCAGGGCGCCTTCCTCGTGGTCGTCGCTCCACTCCTCGCCGCGGTAGTCGGCCACCGCCGCCTGCAGGGCCTCGCGCCCCATCACGGAACAGTGCATCTTCTCCGGCGGCAGGCCTTCGAGGTAGTCGGCGATGTCCTGGTTGGAGACCTTCAGTGCCTCGTCCAGGGTCATGCCCTTGATGATCTCGGTGAGTGCCGAGGAGGAGGCGATGGCGGAACCGCAGCCGAAGGTCTGGAAACCGGCGTCCTGAATGACTTCGGTCTCCGGATCCACCTTCAGGGTCAGACGCAGGGCGTCGCCGCAGCTCAGGGAGCCCACGTCGCCGGTGGCATTGGCCTCGTCTACGGCGCCGGCATTGCGGGGGTTGTAAAAATGCTCTTTAACCTTTTCGGAATAGTCCCACATGGTTTGTCTCCGCTAATCGGTGTCGTATCAACAGGAAAAAGACGAGCCACAACCGCAGGTGTTGGTGGCGTT
>JANTGX010000184.1 GCA_024762755.1 Gammaproteobacteria bacterium | reverse complement strand
AATGGAGCACATCCTCATCGGCCAGCTCATCGCCATGGCCTCGAAGCAGATCGGCCTGTTCCTGGTCATCCTCACCGTGGTCAGCGCCGCCATCATCGCCCTGACCATCTATTCCATGACCCAGACCAAGCTCAAGGAGATCGCCGTGCTCAAGCTCATCGGCACGCCCAACCGGCTCATCTCGCGCATGATCCTGCTGGAGGCCCTGGGCCTGGGGGTGGTGGGTTTCCTCACCGGCAAGCTGGCCGTGACCTACTGGGCGCCGCTGTTCCCCAAGCACATCGTGATGCTGCCGGAAGATACCCTGCGCGCACTCGTCGTTACTCTGGTCATCTGCGTGCTGGCCAGCATCGCCGGCATCCGCGCCGCCTTGCGCGTGCCGCCCGGCGCGGCCATTGGAGGCTGAGACATGGACAATCCGGCCATCCTGGTAGAAAACCTCAGCAAGACCTACGGCAGCGGCGCGTCCGCCGTCACCGCCCTGAAGGAGGCCAGCCTCACCGTGCGCGCCGGTGAAGTGGTGGGCCTGCTGGGGCCGAGCGGCTCGGGCAAGACCACCCTGCTGCAGTGCCTCGGCGCCATCATCGACCCCAGCGGCGGGCGTATCAGCCTCGGCGGCGAGGTGATCTACGACGGCGGCTGGCACTACGCCGACCGCCGCACCCTGCGCCGCGACCGCATCGGCTTCATCTTCCAGCGCCCGTATCTGATCCCCTTCATGGACGCCACGGAGAACATCGCCATCCTGCCCATGCTGCAGGGGCGCTCAAACGCCGAGGCCGGTGCGCGGGCCCGCGAGCTGCTGGCCACGCTCGACATCGCCCATCGCGCCGAGGCGCGCATCGAACAGCTCTCCGGCGGCGAGCAGCAACGCGTGGCCATCGCCCGCGCCCTGGCCAACCGGCCGCCGGTGATCCTGGCCGACGAACCCACCGCGCCGCTGGACAGCCATCGCGCCCTCGTCGTCATGCAGTTGCTGCAGGACATGGCGGAAAAGAACCACACGGCCATCATCGTCGTCACCCACGATGAAAGTATCATTCCCCTGTTCCGGCGCCTCTACCGCCTGCGCGACGGCGTCCTGCACGAGGAACAGGGTGAGCGAGAAGGCGAGCAGGGGGTGGCGACATGACGGTGCCGGACAGCCACGCAGGCGACCCCGCAGACGACGAGGGGGAGAAGCGTCGCTGGATGCTGGGCTCCATCGGCCTCAATGCCCTGCTCGCTTTGGCCAAGCTGGGCTGGGGACTGTTCTCCGGCAGCACCGTGGTGCTGGCCGACGCCATCCATAGTCTGTCCGACGTCTTGGGGGCCGTACTGGTCTATGCCGCCGTGCGCCTCGCCCCGCACCAGTCGCGGCGCTTCCCCCTCGGCTTGCACAAGTTGGAGGACATGGCGGCGGTGATCGCCGGGCTGGTGGTGCTGTTCGCCGGCTATGAGATCCTGCGCTCGGTGTTCGTCGACGGCGGCGTATCCGCGCCCGGCAACCCACTGGCCACCCTGGTCTTCATGGCCGCCATCCTCGTCGTGCAGTTCGCTTTCTACTGGCGGGAACGGCGCGCCGCGCAGCGTCTGGCCTCGCCGGGGCTGAACAGCGACGTGATCAACTGGCTGGGCGACATCGGCGCCGGGCTGGTGGTGATGGTGGGTATCGGCGGCCACTGGCTGGGCATCCCCTATGCGCAGGAGGTGGCCGTCGTCATCATCGCCGGGCTGATCTTCCAGGGCGCCTATGAGGTGCTGCGCGACGGCCTGCTGTCCCTGCTCGATGCCTCCACCGCGCAGGCGGAGGAGGAACAGGTGCGGCGCTATCTGGAGCGCGTGCCCGCGGTGCAGGCGGTGCGTGATCTGCACATCCGTCGCGGCGGCAGCGCCCTGTTTCTGCGCGCCACACTGGAGCTGGATGCACAGGGCTTCGAGCAGGCCCACCGTCTGGTGGACGACCTCGCCGCCCAGCTCCGCCAGCAGATCCCTCGCCTGGAAAACGTGGTGCTGCACTACGAACCGGCGCACAAGGCCTTCCGCCGTCACGCCGACCTGCTCGACGCGGATCGTCGCACGCCGGCCCCGGCCTTCGGTCGCGCGGCCGGCGTCCGCCTGCGGGACGTGGATGGGCAGGGCCGGGTGCTGGCGGAGACCTGGTTCGACAATCCCTTCCGCGATGCCCCCCACGGCAAGGCCCTGCGGCTCGCTGCCTGGCTCATCCGCAATCGAGTGGACGTGGTGCACTTCCAACCCCGCGAGGGCGACCCCGAGGCCCTTCGCGATCTACTCACGGCAGCCGGTATCGCCATCGAGGCGCCAGCCGCCGACCCTGCGGCTTCGCCTAACCCCGGGCACGATCTGGGGCCGTCCTGAAGCCACCGCTTCAAGCAGCGCCTGTTGCCGGCTGCCGCCCATGGCCCACCGGCTAACTCTCCCTGTCCGCCCCTTGACTCCGTTGTAGGGTACGGCGTCTAGGCTCTGTCCATGCTCGGTCATCCACCTGCGAATGACCGATGTTCGCAAACGACAGAGGAGTCAATCATGCACCCCACCGACACCCCGCTTTCTGCCACCGAGCCGGACGACAAACCGGAGGCGCCGGGCCTGTCCAAGGGCACGCTGCTGGCCAGCCTCGTCGCCGGCATCGCCGCCTCCACCTGCTGCATCGGCCCGCTGGTGTTGCTGACCCTCGGCGTCAGCGGCTCGTGGATCGGCAGCCTCAGCGCCATGGAGCCCTTCCGCCCCTACCTGATGGGCCTGACCCTGCTGCTGCTGGGCCTGGCCTTCCGCAAGCTCTATCTGGTGCCGCAGGCCTGCGCGGTGGATGCGCCCTGCGCCACGTCCAGCAACCTGCGCCGCCAGCGCGCCATGTTCTGGCTGGTCAGCGTCGCCGTGCTGGCGATCATGGCCTTTCCCTGGTACGGCCCCTGGCTGCTCGACTGAACCCACGCAACGAAACGGAGAACCGACATGCGCAAACTGATCCTGATCCTGTGCCTCGCCCTGCTGCCCCTCGCGGCCCTGGCCGGCGAACTGAAGACCATCACCCTGGCGGTGGACGACATGACCTGCAACATGTGTCCCATCACCGTGAAGAAGGCCCTGCGCCAGGTGGAGGGCGTGAAAGACGTCACCGCCAAGTATGAGGGCGACGGTATCGGCTGGGCCAAGGTGACCTTCGACCCCGCCGCGGTGGACGTGGAGGACCTCACCTTCGCCACCGAACAGGCCGGCTATCCCTCGCGGCCGCAGCCCTGATGGAGGCCACGATGAACACGCGGACCCTGCACATCACCGGCATGACCTGCGAGCACTGCGCGCGCAGCGCCGAGGCGGCGCTGAATGCCCTGCCCGGCGTGGTGGCCTCGGTCTCCCTGGCCGAGGGAATCGCCCGGGTGACGGCGGGCGACGTCACCGATGCGCAACTGCTCGACGCGGTGACGGCCAAGGGCTATGGCGCCAGCCTGGCGCCCGAGGCACCCAGTGCGAAGGCCGCCGGCGGCGACGGCCTGCACATCGCCGTCATCGGCAGCGGTTCCGGCGCCTTCGCCGCCGCCATCCGTGCGGTGGAGGCGGGGGCTCGGGTGACCCTCATCGAGGGCGCCGAGGTCATCGGCGGCACCTGCGTCAACGTCGGCTGCGTGCCGTCGAAGATCCTGATCCGCGGCGCCCACGTGGCCCACCTGCAGGCCCATCACCCGGTGGCGGGCGTGGAGCGGCACCTGCCGCGCATCGACCGCCGGGCCATGGTGGCCCAGCAGCAGGGCTGGGTGGAGAAGCTGCGCCACGCCAAGTACGAGAGCATCCTGGAAAGCAACCCCGGCATCACCCTGCTGCGCGGCTGGGCCCGTTTCGAGGACGCCACCACCCTGCACGTGGACCTGCGCGACGGCGGCGAGACACGGCTGCAGGCCGACCGCATCCTCATCGCCACCGGCGCCCGTGCGGCCGTGCCCGGGATCCCCGGTCTGGCCGACACGCCCTACTGGACCGCCACCGAGGCCCTGGTGGCCGAGGCGCTGCCGGAGCACCTCGTGGTCCTCGGCGGCTCGGTGGTCGCCCTCGAGCTGGCGCAGGCCTTCCGCCGCCTGGGCGCGGCGGTGACCGTGCTGGCGCGCAGCCGCCTGCTCTCGCACGAGGACCCGGCCCTGGGCGAGGGACTGCAGGCGGCCTTCGCGGCGGAGGGCATCACGGTGATGCCCGACTGCGAGACACGCCGGGTGAGCCACGACGGCCAACAGTTCCGGTTGGATACCAGTCGGGGCGAGATCCGCGGCGACCGTCTGCTGGTGGCCACCGGACGCCGGCCCAACACGGACAGGCTGGCGCTGGAGAACGCCTGCGTCGAGGCGGATGCGCGTGGCGCCATCGTGGTCGACGACCACCTGCGCACCAGCGCGGCACCCGTCTACGCCGTGGGCGATTGCACCCACCTGCCCCCGTTCGTCTACGTGGCCGCTGCCGCCGGCACCCGCGCCGCACGCAACATGACCGGCGAGGACGTGGCCCTCGATCTCTCAGTGCTGCCGGTGGTGGTGTTCACCGAGCCGCAGGTGGCCACCGTCGGTCTCGACGAGGCACGGGCCCGCGCGCAGGGGCTGGCGGTGGACAGCCGCAGCCTGAGCCTGGACAAACTGCCGCGCGCCCTGGCCAACCTCGATCCGCGCGGTTTCATCAAGCTGGTGGCGGAGCAGGGCAGCGGCCGAATCCTCGGCTGCCAGGTGCTGGCCGAGGCCGGCGGCGAGATCATCCAGTCCGCCGCCCTGGCCATCGCCAACGGCATGACCGTGGACGACCTCGCCGACCGGCTGTTCCCCTATCTGACCCTGGCGGAGGGCCTCAAGCTCTGCGCCCAGACCTTCCGCAAGGACGTCTTGCAGTTGTCGTGCTGCGCCGGCTGAGCCTGCCACTAGGCGAGCAGTGCTGATCATGCACCGTCCTTTCCATTCTCCTTTTGCCTTGTTCTTTGCTTTTTTCTATCGATTCCATAATCGTCACGATGTCTGGTAAAAAAATGTGCCTATACCGTCTACACTAAGAAGAGCCGAGTCTTCTGTCAGTACCTCGAGTTACGCCGTATGCTGAATGCCCATCCTATGGCCGTATCGCCGTCGACAGTTCGCTCGAGCGGGGTATTGTCATGCCTAAAATGCTCGTGGAGG
>JANTGX010000183.1 GCA_024762755.1 Gammaproteobacteria bacterium | reverse complement strand
CCACGGTCTCCAGCGCGGCGTCGTCGCGGTGTACGGCGCCGGCTGCCTGCGGGGTTTCGGCGTGCAACGGGGCGGAGAGAAGCAAGGGGAAGATCAGCGTGAGGCTGGCGCCGAACAGACTGCGTGGCATGGAGAGGGATCCTCGTCGGTCGATGTGGCGGGCATCTTAGCCCGAAGTTTCGGGCGCCCACAAACGACGCCCGTTCAATCTTAGACGCGCGAGGGGACGAAAAAATTCACTTGGCCAGGCTCGGCTCGCCGACCTGGCCCTCGATGATGCCGTAATTCATGGCCAGCCGGGCCAGCTCGATATCGTTGGCCACGCCCAATTTGTCGTACAGGCGGTGCCGATAGGTGCTGACGGTCTTCGGGCTGAGACAGAGCTTGTCGGAGATGGTCTGCGGCTTCTGCCCCTGGGTGAGCATGAGCATCACCTGCAGTTCGCGGGGCGAGAGCATGTCGAAGGGGGTCCCCTGGCCGCCGGGGGCGTGGGCCAGGGCGAGGGTCTGAGCGATGTCGGCACCGAGATAGCGCTCGCCCTCCGCCACGGTCTTGATGGCGGTGATGATCTCCTCCACCGCGCAGCCCTTGGTCAGATAGCCCCGGGCGCCGGCCTCGAGCATGCGGCTGGGGAAGGGTTCCTCGGCGTGCACCGAGACCACGATCACCTTGAGTTCGGGATGGCTCTGGGTGAGTTTGCGGGTGGCCTCGAGGCCACCGATGCCCGGCATGCTGACGTCCATGAGGAGGACGTCCGGATGTTTCTTCGCCGCCACCCGAAGGGCCTCCTCGCCGCTGGCGGCCTCGGCCACCACGCGAATACCCGGGGCATCGTTGAGTATGCGTGAGATGCCCGTGCGGACCAGCTCGTGGTCATCGACCACCATGACCTTGATCATACTATCCCCTCTCACCCCCATGGCCGTGGCGCGAAAGCCCGCCCGGCACCTGCCTCATTGTAAGAATTATCCTACCCGATGCAAGGCGCCGCGGTGACCGCTCAGGACCACAGCCGCTCGGCGAGTCGTAACCGCTCGGGGGTACCCACGTCCAGCCAACGGCCGCTGTGACACTGGCCGCTCACCGCCTCCGCCGCCATTGCCTGACGCAGCAGCGGGGCAAGGGGAAAACGGCCGGCCTCACAGCCCGCGAACAGGCGCGGGGAATAGACGCCGATGCCGCTGAAGGTGAGCCGCGGCTCACCCGTGGCCTGCACCCGTCCGTCTTGTAGGTGGAAGTCCCCCGCTGGGTGCTGTACCGGGTTGGGCACCATCACGAGATGGGCGAGGCCGGCCGGGGCCCGGGGTAGCTGGCGATAGTCCAGGTCACAGAGGATGTCACCATTGATGACCAGAAAGGGTGCGGGGCCGAGCAGCGGCAGGGCGCGAAAGATACCGCCACCGGTCTCCAGGGCCTGCTCTCCCTCGGCGGAGTAGTGGATCCGCAGCCCCCAACGCGCCCCACTGCCGAGGGCCGCCTCGATCTGCGCACCCAGCCACGCATGATTGATCACCACGTCCGTCACGCCGGCCTCGGCGAGGGCCTCCAGGTGCCATTGGATGAGGGGTTTTCCCGCCACCGGCAGCAGCGGCTTGGGCAGGTGATCGGTGAGGGGACGCATACGTTCGCCGCGACCGGCGGCGAGGATCATGGCCCTCACGCAGCGCCCTCGGGGATGAAGTCGAGCAAGGGGGTGAGGGCCTCGTAGCGCTGCGCCACCTCGCGCACGTAGCCCAGGGTGCGGGGGATGTCGGCCAGGTAGCCGGGCTTGGCGTCACGATGATTGAGACGGGCAAAGATACCGGCGGCCTTGAGATGACGCTGCACGCCCATCCAGTCGAACCAACGCAGCCACTGGTCGGCCGCGAGGCACGAGAGCAGGCCGGCCTGCTGGGCCCGTTGCAGATAGTCCAGGGCCCAGCCCTCCACCTGCTCGCGCGGCCAGTCGACATAGCAGTCGCGCAGCAGGGAGACCAGGTCGTAGGTGACCGGGCCGTACACCGCGTCCTGAAAGTCGAGGATGCCGGGGTTGTCGTGCGGCGTGACCATGAGATTGCGCGAATGGTAGTCGCGGTGGACGAAGACCCGCGGCTGACTCAAAGCGGCCTGGGCCAGTTGCAGATAGACACCACCGAGGGCCTGCTCCTGTGCCGAAGACAGGGCCAGACCACGGTGCCGGCGCAGATACCAGTCGCGGAACAGCGCCATTTCACGCATGAGCAGGGTTTCGTCGTAGGGCGGAATCGTCGTCAGTTCGTCCGGGGGGATACCCTGCATGCGCACCAGGGCATCCATGGCGTCGGCGTACAGCGAGTCGGCGTGTGCCGCATCGAGACGCGCCAGATAGTGGATGTCGCCGAGGTCGCTCAACAGGAGAAAGCCCTGCGCCGCGTCGCGGGCGACCACCTGCGGCACATTGAGGCCGTGACGCGCCAGCAACTCGGCGATGCGGACGAAGGCGCTGGTGTCTTCCTGTTCCGGTGGGGCATCCATGGCGATGTAGCTGTGAGTGCCGTGACGGACCCGGAAGTAGCGCCGGAAACTGGCATCACTGGAGGCGGGCGCGACCGCGATGTCGTCGCTACCCAGCGCCTCTCTCAGCCATGTCTTGAGCAGTGCCAGACGTCTTGCCATGACCCTCCCCCCGTGGAAACCGGCACCCATCGAAACATGCCCGGGCCCGGCCTGGCAAGTGGGCGCAGCCGGGGCCGTCAGAAATATCGACTGACCCCGAGGCTGACCAGGTGGCGGTGATAGGTGTCGCCATCCATGTTGGAGTTGTTGGCGTAATAGCTGTACTGACCCTCGATCTCCCAGTCCTCGGCGACTTGGTAGGAGAGGCGACCGGCGAGGCGCCATTGGCGGTCTTCACGGGTGATTGGGCCATTGCTGGTATCGCTGGGGTCGTTGTAGCGGCTGAGACGGTAGCGGCCATCCAGGCGGCCACGCCAGACTGCGGCAAGGCGCAGGTCCACTGACAGACCCAGGGCATGACGGGTGGGGGATGTACTGGTGAAGCCCGCCAAGGTCCGGCTGTCGTTTCGATCGTTCAGTTCCAGTTGGTAATAGCCCGTCAGGCGATGGCCGCCGGCGCGATGGCGCAGGCCGGCGCGCACTTGATGGCGCAGACCGGCGAGACTATCGAAGCGGTCGTCGTTGGCACGCAGGCGATTGAAACGATACCGCAGACGCAGCTGATCGGCCTTGGACAGGGCATGCCGAGCGCGCAGCTCTGCGCCCAGGATGCGTAGGTATCGATTGCCACCGAGGAAGCTCTCGTTCCAGCTCAGGCCGGCGCGCAGGCGCCAGCGGGCAAGCCGCCGATAGGTATACAGACCCAACTGCAACTGGCCATAGTCGTAGTCCGTCAGATCCTGGTATCGCTGTAGATCGGCGCTCATGTTCAGACGCAGACCGGCCTGGCTACCTCCGGTCAACCAATACCCACCGCCGGCCATCACCTCGGCATAACCGTCGTCCTGCCCGGTGGCCTGTGGCAGTACGTCGCTTGCCAGCTTGACGTTGGAATCGTAACCGAGCTGGACGGCGGCGAAGCCGCTGCCACGGCGCGCCGGTGGGCGACGTGCCTCGACAACCCCGAGGCGCCGCAGGGCCAGCGCACTCAGGCGCTTCAGGCGGGGATCCCGCGCCTCCTCACGGGCACGCCGGAACCAGACGATGGCCGCCGCCTCGTCGCCCGCCTTGTTGGCGACCAGGCCCAGATTGTAATGGGCGATGGCGGCGTAACCGGGCACCGCCGAGAGACGCTCGAAATGCCGCCGTGCCGCATCCAGCCGGCCGAGCCGGTAATAGGCGACACCCAGGTTGTAGTCGAGACTCGGCCGTTTCAGGCCCTTTTCCCGTGCCTGAGTGAACCATTGCAGGGCCTTCTCGTAGTCGCCGTCGGCCGCAGCCGCGACGCCCTTGTCGAAGGCCTGTTCGGCGGTCTCGGCGACGGCCTGCAGGGGCACCGCCCAAATCCAGAGACTGAGAAGAAAGAAGAACCCTTTCGCGCTGTGAGACATGCTGACCTCGGTGAGATGTATCGGTGATGGGATCAAGTTTGCGTATATCGCCAACGGAGGGCAATGGAGCGTGCGCAAAGGGAAAGGCGGTCCGGGCCGCCAACGGATCCCAGGCGCAGAAAAGGCAATCCCCCTGTGCACGACAGAGGGATCGCCCTATTGCGGTTCCCCGGTTCGATACCGAATGAAACCCTACGCCGCTTAACAGTGGCTTAAAATGACGGCCTACAGCATCGAGTCGGGTGTCTCCATGCCATCGCGCTGCTCGTCCATGGTCTCCTTGACCTCGTCCTTGTCATCCTTGGCCTCGTCGCGCGCTTCGGTGGCTTGTTGTTTCGCCTCTTCACGGTCGTCTTTGGCCTCGTCACGGCTGTCGCTGGCATCGTCCATCGCATCGTCACGGCTGTCGCTGGCATCGTCCATCGCGTCGTCACGGCTGTCGCTGGCGTCGTCCATCGCGTCGTCACGGCTGTCACTGGCATCGTCCATCGCGTCGTCACGGCTGTCGCTGGCATCGTCTTTGGCGTCGTCCATCTGGTCGCCGTGTTCATCCTTGGCATCCTCCATCTCATCACGATGCTCGGCACGGTCACCCTTGGCGTCTTCCCTTTCGTCCGACCTGTCATCATGACGTTCCATCTCGCCTTTGCCGTTGGAGCGGTCGTCTGCGGCATCATCGCTCTCGTCACGGGCCTTGGCCTCATCATCGACCTTGTCATCCTCACCACGGTCACGGGCTTCATTGGCCGTCTTCATACCGTGCTCGGAACGCTCACGGGCCATCTCTGCCGCCGCGTCGGGCAGGTGGAGCTCCTTGCTGATCTCGATCTCGTTTTCATGCTCGCTCTCGAGCACCTGGATGGTGATGTCCAGGTCGTCCAGGTCGGCGGCCTGGGCCACGCCCATGCTCAACGTGCTCAGGGCAAAGCCGGCGGCAACGAGGGTCTTTTGCAAGTGTTTCATGATATCTACTCCTAGTTATGTACGGTGTCGAGTTTGATCGTGTGACTGTCTGTCGTCGTTGATAGACAAAGGTTGCTAGAGAATCAGGCGTGGCGCTGCGCCGGCAGGTCGAGCTGTCCCGAGGCCGCCGGCGGTTTGACCTGCAGCTGGATGACCAGG
>JANTGX010000182.1 GCA_024762755.1 Gammaproteobacteria bacterium | reverse complement strand
AAAGGCGGTGCAAGGCATGGCTGCCGGCGAAGGCCGGATAGTGCGGCGGATAGTCGAGGCCGTGCAGGAAGGGGCCGAAGGCATAGTCTGGTTTGAGGGGGTAGAGGTCACCGCTGGGGAAGCGCGCCGTGGGGCCGTCGCTGCTGCGGTCCACGACGTACACGCGCGCCTCGCTCTTGGGCTGGGGCGGGGTTTCCGTGCCCGTGCCGCACACCAGCACGGCCACGCGATACTCTGCCACCCAGGCCAGGCTGTAAGGATGGCGCGTACCACGCAGGGTGATGCCGGTGCGCCAGACCTCCGCCACGGCCGCGTCGGACCAACGCCGCAGCACGGCCTCGGCCGGTTGACCCTCGAGGGTGCGCCAACTCACGCAGGCCAGGGTGCCGCCCAGACTGCAGGCCAGGGCCACCGGGGTCTCCTCCGCCGGCCACACGGCCTCGCGCTGCCACAACAGGCGCGGCGGGTTGGGATTCTCCGTGCAGGGGCGCGAGACCCCGGCGGCCGGGCTGCGGCCGGCGCGGCGCGACAAGGGATATCCCTGCAGGCGGGCCAGACGTCGGTTCGTGCGATCCAGCGCCCACACTCCACCCCCGGGGGCGGCGGCCAGGCGCCAGGCGTGGAAGCCTTCGGCGCTCACCTCGGCGTCGTCCCAACGACCGCGCAGGTCGTGCATGACGATGCTCCCCGCCACGGCGAGATAGAGCACCCCGTCGTCGGCCAGGGTCAGGTCCGTCACCTCGCCCTCCCGCGGCACCCAGTAGAGCGGCCGCGGCGTGTCGTCGCTGCCGCCCACGGCCAGCAGACGGTGCCATTCCTCGTCGTACCAGGCCCGGTTGCCATAGCTGTCGCGCACCTGCGGCACTAGGGCCAGGCGCGCCTCGGCCTCCGTGGCGTCCTCCACCAGTTGCAGATCACGACGCTGGCGTGCCAGGCGCAGGGCCCGCCGCACGGTATCGTATTCCAGCGCCGGCGGCTCACCCGTGAGACGCCAGTGCGCGGCGTCGGCGAGCAGTCGGAAGCGGAGGCCGTTGGCATCCATCAGCAGATCTCCGGCACCACCGGCAGGGCGATGCCTCCACCGCCACTTCCCTCGCCCGCGCCGCCGCCCGCGCCGCCACCTTCGGCGACGACCTGGTCCGGGGTGACGCCATCGCTGGCCACGGTCACCGCCAGCAGCTCTGGCAGCTGCCAGGCTTGCAGGGGCAGCTCGATGGGCTCGCAGGGTTGCGGCCGCGCCACCGCCTGCCAATCGCCGGCCTGGCGCCGAAACAGGTTCACGCCGCTGACCCCCGCGACGCCGCGCACCCGCGCCGCGACCACCTCCAACTCCCGGTCACCGACGGCGCGGCCGAGGGGCCAGCCCTCGCCCTGCGGGCCGTGCGGGGGCAGGCTCCACAGATACTGGCGCAGGGCCTGGCGCACGTCGTGGGCGACCTGTTCGTGGCCGAAGCCCGGCTTGACGGTGATGCCGGCGGTGACGGCCAGGGGTACGTATTCGCAGCCGATGACATACAGCTCGGTGGCCAGCGGACGGCGTGCCGAGAGGTAGTCGTAGACGCGTTGGATCATGGGCTGGTCCGGGCGCGGGTTGGGCGCCTCCTGGGACGACTTCTGCGGCAATACCATCACCGAGACCACGCCGGGGACGTTGAAGCGCCGTTGGCGGGGGAGGAAGCGCGGCAACACCTCCACGCGGCCCACGGACACCCCCGGCACCTCGGCCACCAGGGCGTGATAGTCGTCCTCGGTGACGGCGCGATTGCGGTGGCGCAGACGCGCGGGGATGCGCCGCTCGGCCTCCTGCAGGCTCTCCGCATCGGCACCGCCGGTGGTGGCGATGCCCTGCACGGGTTTCAGCTTGCGCGTCAGCGGGCGGCCGTCCGCGCCGCGTCCCTCGACGGCCTGCAGACTGCCGGCGGGCAGGTTGCCGGCCTGTCCGCCACCGGCGCGCAGGTGGGCGATGCGGATGCGCCGCCCCGCCTCCGGGATGCGGCCGTGGATGCCGTCGCCGAAGCGCACGCTGCCGGCCTCGCTGTCGAGTTGATAGACGGCGTCGTCGCGCCCGGCCAGGGCCAGGTCCGCCACCGGCTGCCACACCACATAGCCGCGCCCGGCCTCCTCCACTTGCAACACCAGGCTGTCTGCCTGCACCGAGGCCAGCGGCAGGGCAACGACCTGGTCGGCGCTGCCGTCGCTCTGTCCGATCACCCGGTCGCGCAGGGTCTGCGCCTGATCGATGTCCACGGCGTTGATGCCCACCCAGCTGAGGGGCAGGGTCGCCAGCCCGGCGGCCGGTCGCAGGCGCAGCCAGGCCACCAGACGCGCCAGGCGCTGGGGATCGTCCAGGCGCGGCGGCCGATCACCGAGGCCGGCGTTGGCCTCCTTGCGCGCGTCGCCTTCGAGGACGCCGAAGTCCGCCTCGTCGCCGGGCAGGGCCAGGCGCTCGACCCCGCGCCGGGCATACGCGTCGGTGCTGTCGGCGACGCGACGCAAGGGGTGGTAGACGGGCTGATCGTCCACCAGTTCGGCGGTACTGATCCACCAGCTGTGGTCGAGGCGGCCCGGCGGGCGGATGTCGTCGAGGTGGGCGGGCAGCTCTACCGCCGGGGCGATGCCCATGTCGATGTACTCGCCCCCTGCTCCACCGCCGGCGAGGGCCGACTTGACCGCCGGCACGTCCTCGGCGCGGCTCGCCAGGAGGGCCACCCAGAGGCTGCCGTCGGCGGTGTCCTGCACCAGGTCGAGGCCGGCCTTCTCCGCCATGCCGTCGACGAACACCGGCGTGGTGACGTAGGCCGCCACCTCGCCCTCCACCTGGTAGAACTCGCGCAGGCCCTCGATCACCTCGGCCATCTCGTGCCGTTCCTCGGCATCGAGGCGACGCTTGTAGTAGCACTCACCGCTCACCGGCAGCACGCTGGCCTCGGCCAGGGTCTCGAAGTCCACCGGGCCGGTGACCCGCGCCCCGGCCGCCAGGTGCAGCACCTCGCGCGGATTCTTCTCCTCCAGTTGCAGGGCGATCACTCCCCGCGCGGCCTGTGCCGGTCGCAGGGGCATGCCGAGTAGCTGCAGGAAGGCCAGGCGCTGGCGCTCGGGGATCAGGTTGGCGCGGTAGAGGATGGTGTCCGCCAGCCAGGCGAACATCTCCAGCAGGGTGCGGCCGGGGTCGCCCACCTGCTGCGGCCGCCACTCGGGGGTGTGCGCAGGCACGCGCGCCAGGAGCTCCTCGATCAGGTCCTCGTAGCCGCGGTCGTCGAGTCGGGGTGGTGTAATCGGCATCTCAGTCTCGCCCGTGTGGGGAAGGTTGGGTTGTCGTGGGCTGGGCAATCTCCACGGGCTATCCCTCCAGTTCCAGGGTGATGCCCATCTGCTGGGCTTGGTTGGTACGGCGCAGGCGGTAGACGATCTCGATGCGCAGGGTGTCGGGCCGCTCTTCCACCGCCCAGACCTCGATGCGGTCGAGCAGGATGCGCGGCTCCCAGCGCTGCAGGGTGCCCTCGATCAGGTCGTGGATCTCACGCCGCGTGGCCAGGGTGTTCGGCGCGTGCAGAAAGCGCGCGAGGCCGGCGCCATAGCCAGGACGCACGAGGCGCTCGCCGGGGCGCGTCTGCAGGATGATCTGGATGGATTGACGGACGCTCTCCGCCAGGGTCGGATAGCGCAGGCGCCCCTCTGCATCGGGCAGCCCGAGCAGGGGCCAGTTGACCGCCTGGGGTTCGCCGCTCATGGCTCGATCCTTTTCTCTGGTTTGTCTCGCATCTCATTCATTTTTCTAGCTATCCTCCTCCCTTCTTGCCCCGCAGCCCGGGGATGGGCAGGCACACGAAGAGGTAGGGAATCCAACGGAAAATGACATCGAACAGGGCCACCATGATCATCATCAGGATCATCGCGCAGAGGGTGACGATGGGAATGGAGAGGGAACACATCATGCCCAGCCCGTTGCCGCCGTCGTCTTTGCAAGGCCCGGCCTTGCCGGGGTCCGGCAGGTCCTTGTGAAAGGGCCAGGGCAGGACCGAGAGCACCAGGTCCCCAAGGGTCATCTTGCGGATCCCCTTGAGCTTGCCGCAGAGCATGTCGGAGATGACGAAGCCGGTGTTCTTCTGATACTTGCGCAGCCCCGCCGGCGAGATGTCCAGCGGCATGGGGATGCGCACGGGGCGTGCCGGGGCGTCGGGATCGAAGAACGAGGCCATCTGAAAACGCTGCGTGGCCTCGCTCACCAGGGGCGGGAAAAGGGGCCCACAGCCCGGCCGTTGGTAGACGCAGCGCAGTACGAACCAGGCCTCGCGCGCGTCTCCTAGCGGCACCGTCTCCAGCAGGCCCTCGTCCTCCGTGGCCGCTGGCAGGAGATCGACGATCATGGCCGCCAGGGCGTCCACCGCGGCCTGTTGGCGGGCCAGGCCGGTGAGCCCGGTGAGTGTCTCGGCGTCGACGGCCGGCAGTGGGGGCGCCTGCTCGGGGTCGGCCAGGGGAAAGATGAAGTCGGGCCAGCGGGGGTCCAGCGGCAGGGGCGCGCCGCTCTCGTCGAAGCGCACGAAGTCGCCCTCCACCGCCTCCAGATCCGCTCCGGCCGCCTCCGCCGCCAGCAGCGCATCGGCCAGATTCCAGCGCAGATGGCCGTAGTCGTAGCGTGTGTCCGCCGTCGGCCGGGGCTGGCCAAAGGGATAGACGACGAAGTAGTGGTAGGTGACGATGGCCTCGGCCAAGGCCGCGTCCAGGGTCGCCCCGCGCAGCGCCGCCACCAGGGCCTGGGCCGCGTCCGGCAGCTGACCCACATCGCCCTCGCCGCGCAACACCGCCCATACCTGGGGCAGCCGCTCGCGCAGGAAACGCGCCAGGTCGAGGAGGACGTACCAGGAGCCGGTCTGCAACTGGTCGCGGGCGGTGCGCAGCAGGCGTTGGCGATCACGCGCCTCGGCACTGGCATCGCTGCCGAAGTTGGTGAAGCGCTGCGCCGCGCTGGCGGCCTGAAACGATGCCTGCTCCAGCAGCAGCTTCCACGGCGCCACCACGTCGCTGTTCAGCAACTGCGCGGCGAGCCCCGGTGCCGCCGCGGCAGGCACGCCGGCCTCTGCATCCCCGCCCAGTTCGGCGCCCACCCACTGTTCCCGCCGGCTCACCGGCAGACTACCGCTGAACAGCCTACGCTGCTCGTCACAGGCGCTGCGATAGGCGCTGGGGAACAGCGGCAG
>JANTGX010000181.1 GCA_024762755.1 Gammaproteobacteria bacterium | reverse complement strand
CCGATGGGGTCACCCGATTCCAGTGGGTCGATAGCCACGACGTGCTGGCCGTGCCCTTCGACATGCCCATACCCGGTTATCAGAATGGCACGGTGAACACCCTGCGCTTGTGGAAGGCGGAGGCCACCGACGAATTCGACCTCGGTGAATTCAATGCCGGCAGCTATCCGGAATCGGTGGCGGCGAAGAACGCCGCTGAGAACATCACCATGGTGCTCTACCCCAACGATGCCAGCGAGAACGGCAAAGAACTGCGCCTGCGTCAGCAGTATTTTCTCGCCTCCGCCAGTCTCAAGGACACCCTGCGCCGCTGGCAGCGCGATCATGGTGAAGGCCTGCACGACTTCGCCGACAAGAACGGCTTCCAGCTCAACGACACCCATCCCACCGTCGCCATTGCCGAGCTCATGCGCCTGCTGATGGACGAACACAAGCTGTCATGGGACGAGGCGTGGGACATCACCTCGCGCACCATGGCCTACACCAACCACACCCTTCTTCCCGAGGCCCTGGAGCGCTGGCCGGTGCGCCTGTTCCAATGCTTGCTGCCGCGCGTGTTGGAGATCATTTACGAGATCAATGCGCGCTTTCTCAGCGAAGTGGCGCAACGCTGGCCCGGCGACACCGACCGCCAACGGCGCATGTCCATCATCGAGGAAGGCGAAGACCCGCAGGTGCGCATGGCCTATCTGGCCATCGTCGGCAGCTACTCCATCAACGGGGTGGCGGAACTGCATTCGCGTCTCCTACAGGAGGGGCTGTTCCACGATTTCTACGAACTGTGGCCGCATAAGTTCAACAACAAGACCAACGGCGTCACGCAGCGACGCTGGCTAGCCTGGTGCAACCCCGGTCTCAACGAACTCATCACGGAGACCATCGGCGATGGCTGGGTCACCGACCTCGATCAACTGCGTAAGCTGCTGCCCCACATCGAGGACGCCGATTTCCGCAGCCGCTGGCACAACGTCAAACAGTCCAACAAGGCACGCCTCGCGGAACTGGTGGAGGCCGACTGTGGCGTGAAATTCAACACCGATGCCATGTTCGACGTACAGGTCAAACGCATCCATGAATACAAGCGTCAGTTGCTCAATGTCCTGCATGTCATCCATCTGTACGACCGCATCAAGCGGGGCGACACACGCAACTGGGTACCACGTTGTGTGCTCATCGGCGGCAAGGCTGCGCCGGGTTATTTCATGGCTAAGCTCACTATCAAGCTGATCAACAATGTCGCCAACATCATCAATAACGACCCCATGGTGGGCGACAAACTGAAGGTTGCCTTCCTGCCCAACTACCGCGTCACCGCCATGGAGCTCATTTGCCCCGGCACAGACCTGTCGGAGCAGATATCCACCGCCGGCAAAGAGGCCTCGGGTACCGGCAACATGAAGTTCATGATGAACGGTGCCATCACCATCGGCACCCTGGACGGGGCGAACATCGAGATTCGTGAAGAGGTGGGCGACGACAACTTCTTCCTCTTCGGCCTCACCGCCGAACAGGTGGAAGAGACCCGTCGCTACTACGACCCCAACGGAATCATCCATGGTAATCACGACCTCGGGCGGGTCATGCAGTTACTCGAGTCCGGACATTTCAATCAGTTCGAGCCCGGCCTCTTCGACCCCATCATCGATGCCATTCGCAGCCCGCACGATCCGTGGCTGGTCGCCGAGGATTTCCCCGATTTCGTCGCCACCCAGCAGCGTGCCGCCGATGCCTACGGGGACCGGGAACGCTGGACACGCATGAGCATCACCAACACCGCGTGTAGCGGCAAGTTCTCCACCGACCGCACCATGCAGGAATACAACGCCGACATCTGGAAGCTCGAGCCCATACCGGCACTGCCGGTGAAATAACCCGGCAGCGGTCGGGCAGAGCGCCGGCTGCGGTCTGGCAGAGGAAACGACGACGGGGCACGAATGTGCCCCGTCTCTATTTTGTGCCGGGAGTGAGAACGGCGGCGTTGGGGCGTTTCAGTGAACGCTGCCGAAGGAGAGGTCGCGCGTGTAGGCCGGTAAAGGGATGCCGGCGATCTTGCAGGCCTGGTAGACCGGCCCATGCGGGAACAGGCGATAGAGATAACGCTTGCCGCCCAGTTTCTTGTAACGGCTGCTCAGCGATTTGAGCACCATACGCGCACTGCACGAGAAACCGTGCTCCTCACAATTGTGGCGCAGAAAGTTGATCACGTCCCAATGTTCCGGGGTCAGCTCGATCCCCTCTTCCGCCGCCAGCTGGCGCGCCTTTTCTTCCGTCCAGTCGTGGATCGACTCCAGTCCCTCGGACTGCATCTCTGTCGTGACATCGTTGATCGGCATGGCTAAGCCTCCTCGTTGTTTCAGATCACAGCCGCGAAATCCCTACTGAATTCGTCGGCTACTTAAACCATAGCCCATATCACGACAATTACTAGCGCCATTTATTCAGTCTATGACTGATGCGCATCCGGCAGAGGCGCAGTCCGTA
This sequence comes from Gammaproteobacteria bacterium, assembly GCA_024762755.1. GTDB lineage: Bacteria > Pseudomonadota > Gammaproteobacteria > SZUA-152 > SZUA-152 > JANTGX01. The sequence continues at coordinate 2,719 of JANTGX010000181.1, read as the reverse complement.
ACGGGAAGGATGACACACGCCGGACATGGTCACTCCCCGCGCCGAGGAGAACCCTGGCGGCCGATGGCGGTCATATTTAGATGTCTCCCTGTGCGCTATCCCCGAATCGACCCGCTGGCGAGGTGCCATGAAACGCGCCCGACATCCCCGCAGCATCGTCCCGCACCAGGCCACCGTCCGGCCATGGTGAGCGGGACGAGAGCGGCCTGCGCCAAGGGACGGGCGGCAGTCTGCGTCACCATCGGTGAGACCCTCGCGGCCTACGGCTTCGGCCAGGGCCATCCCTTTGGCCCCGACCGCCTGTGGGCCTTCTGGCAACACGTGGAGGCCAGTGGCCTCGCCGAGTGCATCGAACTGCGCAAACCCCGCCAGGCCACGGTGGAAGAGATCCTGCGCTTCCATTCCGCGGACTATGTGCAACGGGTACGCACCCTCTCCCTGTCGGGCGAAGGCTATCTCGATACCGGTGACACGCCGGCCTTCGCGGGTGTCTTCGAGGCGGCTGCCACCGTCGTCGGCAGCGTGCTCGATGCCGTCGCCGCGCTCATGCAGGGTGACTGCCGGCGGGCCTTCGTACCCATTGCCGGCCTGCATCACGCCCGGCGCGACGGCGCGGCCGGCTTCTGTGTATTCAACGACATCGGCGTGGCCATCGAGACCCTGCGCGCCGACTACGGCCTGCGCCGTATCGCCTATGTGGATATCGACGCACACCACGGCGACGGCGTCTACGCGGCCTTCGACGACGATCCGGAGGTGATCATCGCCGATATCCACGAAGATGGACGCTATCTCTACCCGGGCACCGGTGCCGCGGAGGAGACCGGCACGGGTCGCGCGCGCGAGACCAAGCTGAACATCCCGGCACCGCCCGACGCCGACGATTCGTTCTTCTTCGCCGTCTGGCCGCGTGTGGAGGCATTCGTCCGCGCCGCCGAGGTCGAATTCATCCTCTTCCAATGCGGGGCCGACAGTATCGCCGGTGACCCCTTGACCCACCTGCGCTTCACCCCGGCCGCCCATGCCCATGCCGCCGCCCGTCTCTGCCGATTGGCAGATGAACAATGTGATGGCAGGCTGTTGGCACTCGGTGGTGGCGGATACGACCGTGGCAACCTGGCCCGTGCCTGGACCGCGGTGGTCGACGCCCTGGGTCAGTCACTCGGCCTGCAGAGCAAGAAAACCACGACGAAAGATACGCACCATGAAGACCCAGACCGGTAACCTGCAAGAGAGCATCGCACGTCAGCGCGAACACCTCGGCGCAGGCTTGAAACAGCCTCTGCACGACCTCGCCGAGGCCTGTAGCGACGTCTGGGGTGACCGCCAGCGGCTCAACGAGGCCCTGACACAGGGTTTCGAATCCCTGCCCAATGCCATGTTTCTGTACGCCCTGGACCACAATGCCATCCAGCTCAGCGACAACGTCAGCCAGAGTGGCCTGGTGGAGAAGGATTTCGGCCGGGATCGCTCCCAGCGACCCTATATCCGCGATGTCGTACCCAGCAACGACTTCCTCCTCTCCCAGGCCTACATCAGCCTGCGCGCCAAGCGTCCCTCACTGACGGCCATCCAGATCGTGCGCAGCGCAAAGGGCGAGATGCTGGGTTATGTGGGGGCCGACTTCGACCTGCGGGACCTGCCACTGACCAGCAGCCACTACCAGGAACGCAACGACTGGCAGCAGATCAAGGGCGACCCGGCCATTCGTGGCACGGTGTTTCAACAGACGCGCATCGACAGCCGCCTGGATCGGCATCTCGACGACGTCATGAGCGTCATGGAATCACTGATCATCGATCGCGGCGTCTTCCAGGCCGTGCTGCACTTCTCCAGCAGCCGTGCCACCATCTGGACCACCGACGACCCCTTCCGCTATCGCCTGCTCAACGTGGACGCGCTCATCGCCCCCGACGTCTGCCTCGCCTTCGCCCCGCTGGACTATCCCGAGGAGGCCAACATCCCCGCCGAAGACATCCGCCCCATCCTGGCCGGAATCCGCGACCTGCGCTTCATCGACGACATGTTCTACATGCGCTCCTGTTCCATCAACATCTTCAACGGCATGGTCAGCATCACCTTTTCTTGCGATGGAACGCACTACCTCCCCTATGACGAATTCCTGCAGAAGGACACACAGTTCTGGTTGGGCACGCCAGTCCTGGACTGAGGCCAACACCCTCAATCGATGCGCCATTGGTCGCGGGTGATGTCCGGCGCCGTCATGTAGCCCAGCGCCTCCCACAGGGTGAGATAGTGCCGCGGCAGAATGTCCTCGCCCACCGACATGACGCTGGCGGTGCTCTCTCCCCAACGGTCCGGCGGCGCCACGCCAGCCGCCTGGGCAAGGCGGGTGAAGGCCGTCTGCTTGTCGCCGAGGAGCCCGCTGGTGCGGTTGACGTACTCGTCGGGCAGACCCAGGGCATGGCCGAACTCGTGCGCGGCGGGAAGAAATCGGTTGCCGTGGTAGGTGGTCTCGAAGGCCGCACTGGGCTCCAGATCGACCCGCCGATTGGCCGCCTCGTTCACCGCGCCGACGGGGCCACGCGGATCTATCTGCAGCGGTTGTGGTGCCCCCGCCGCCCGCAATACCCGCGCGACGGCCTCTGCCCGCCGGCGGGACAAGGCCACATTGTAATCACGCCTGCCCTCCGCACTGGCAAAGCCGTGCAGGATCAGCGGCACCAAGGGCGCTGATGGGTCCTTCGCACGCATGGCC
>JANTGX010000180.1 GCA_024762755.1 Gammaproteobacteria bacterium | reverse complement strand
TGGGACGAGCGGCCCCCGCAAGACGCAGATCATCGCCCTCGGTCTGTTCGCCGTGGCCCTGCATGCGGTACTGCTCTATCAAAATCTGTTCGTCCCCGAGGGCCTGAACCTCGGCCTGTTCAATGCCCTCTCGCTCATCACCTGGCTCATCGCCGCCATTCTCATGTTGGCGGCCTTCAGCAATCCGGTGGAGAATCTCGGCATCTTCCTCCTCCCCATCGCCGGCCTGGCGGTCATCCTGGAGTCGTTCTTTCCCGCCGAGCACACCCTGATCACCAGCCAGGCCCTGGAGCTGAAGCTGCATATCCTGGTCTCCATCATGGCCTACAGCCTGCTCAGTATCGCCGCCGGACAGGCCTTGCTGCTGGCGGTCCAGGACCGTCATCTGCGCAACAAACGGCCCGGCGGCTTCATTCGCGCCCTGCCCCCGCTGCAGACCATGGAGCGTCTGCTGTTTCAGATGATCGCCCTGGGCCTGGCCCTGCTCACCGTTTCGCTGCTCACCGGCAGCCTCTATATCGATGACATGTTCGCCCAGCACATCGTGCACAAGACCATCCTTTCCATGGTCGCCTGGGTGGTCTTCGCCACCCTGCTATGGGGCCGCTGGCGCTTCGGCTGGCGTGGCCGCACCGCCATCCGCTGGACCCTCACGGGGTTCGTCGTCCTGTTGCTGGCCTATATTGGCACCAAGGTGGTCATCGAGCTCTTCCTCGGCCGCTGACCCCGCATGGCCGGCTTGACAGCCCGTCCGCCTCGCCCTAAAACGTGAATCATCCGACCAACACGAGGTTGTCCCCTTTTTGGACCATATCCCCATAGGTGCGCTGTTCGGCGCACTGTTCTTCCTCATCCTCCTCTCCGCCTTCTTCTCCGGCTCCGAGACGGGCCTCATGAGCCTCAATCGCTACCGCTTGAAGCACTTGGCCAAGAAACGCCATCGTGGCGCCATGCGGGCCAGCCAGCTGCTGAAGCGGCCCGACCGGCTGATCGGTCTGATCCTGCTCGGCAACAACTTCGTCAACATCCTCGCCTCGTCCATCGCCACCGTACTGGCCCTGCGCCTGTGGGGCGAAAGCGGCATCGCCATCGCCGCCGGACTGCTCACCCTGGTGATATTGATCTTCGCCGAGGTGACACCGAAGACCCTCGCCGTGCTGCACCCGGAGCGCTTCGCCTTCCCCGCCACGCTGGTGCTCGAACCCCTGTTGCGGCTGCTCTATCCGTTGGTCTGGCTGGTCAACGTCGTCAGCAACAGCCTGCTGCGGCTGCTCGGCGTGTCGCCGGACGCACGTCATTCCGAGGCCCTCAGCTGCGACGAACTGCGCATGGTGGTGAGCGAGGCGGGGGCCATGATCCCGCAGAGTCACCAGGAGATGCTGACCAATATCCTCGACCTCGAGAAGGTCACGGTGGACGACATCATGGTGCCGCGCAAAGAGATCAGCGGCATCGACCTGGACGCCGACTGGGAGGAGATCCTGAACCAACTGAGCCACAGCGAGCACACCCGCCTGCCGGTCTACCGTGGTGACATCGACAACATCGTCGGCATCATCCACATCCGCAACACTCTCGACCTCTGGCGACGCAAGGAGGCCAACAAGGAAGACCTCATCGCCCGCCTGCGCGAGCCCTACTTCATTCCCGAAGGCACGCCGCTGACCACCCAGCTGCTCAACTTCCGCCGCAAGAAACGGCGCATCGGCCTGGTGGTGGATGAATACGGCGACATTCAGGGACTGGTGACCCTGGAGGACATCCTCGAGGAGATCGTCGGCGAATTCACCACCGACCCGGGCGACCGCATCCGAGAGGTCCACCCACAGCCCGATGGCACGTATCTGGTGGATGGCAGCGCCAACATCCGCGACCTCAATCGCATCATGCACTGGGATCTGCCGACCGACGGGCCGAAGACCTTCAGCGGACTCATCATCGAGCACCTGGAGAGCATCCCAGAACCCGGCACCAGCCTGATGCTCGCCGGCTACCCAGTGGAGATCGTGCAGACCAAGGGCAACAAGGTGAAGACCGCCCGTATCGACCCCACCTTCCGCCGACAGACGCCCTCCGCGGAGGACGGCGAACCGGCCCCATGACTCAACGGCGCCGGCTGCCCGCGGAATGGGAGCCGCAGAGTGGCGTCATGCTCACCTGGCCCCACGCAGACGGCGACTGGGGCACCAGTCTGGATCGCGTCGAAGCCGTCTTCGTCCAGCTCGCCGTGGCCATCAGCCGGCGCGAGAAGGTCCTGCTCGTCTGCCACGATGCGGCGCTGCGCCGACGCGTCCTCGACCGGCTCAGCGCGGCGGGGGCCGTCGTCGAACGCCTGCGCAGTGCCATCGTCCCCAGTGACGACAGCTGGGCCCGCGACCACGGCCCCATCACCGTGCTGGTCGGCGACCAGCCCCGCCTGCTGGACTTCGCCTTCAACGGCTGGGGGGGGAAATATCCCGCGTCACGTGACGATCGCATCACCAGTGAGCTGGTGCGTCAGGGCGTCTTCGGCGACACCCCCTGCGAGCGTGTCGAGTTGGTGCTCGAAGGCGGCAGTATCGACAGCGATGGCCGCGGCGGCCTGCTCACCACCCGGCGCTGCCTGCTCTCGCCGCAGCGGAACCCCGGTCTGGGCCCGGCCGAGATCGAAGACGCCCTGGCACGGCACCTGGGCAGCCAGCGCGTCCTCTGGCTGGCGCACGGCGCCCTGCTCGGCGACGACACCGACGGCCACATCGACACCCTGGCCCGCTTCTGTGACGCGCAGACCATCGCCTACGTCCACTGCTCGGACCCCAACGATCCCCACGCCGCTGAGCTGGGCGCCATGCACGACGAGCTCGCGGCCCTGCGCACGGACCAAGGCGGGGCCTACCGACTGATTCCCCTGCCCCTGCCCACGGCCCAGTACGACCGGCATGGTGAGCGCCTGCCGGCCACCTATGCCAACTTCCTCGTCATCGACGGCGCGGTGCTGGTCCCGGTCTATGGTGTGGCGGAAGACGCCACGGCCCTGGCGCGACTGGCCGACGCCTTCCCCGCGCGGGAGATCGTCGCCATCGACGCCCGTCCCCTCATCGAACAATTCGGCAGCCTGCACTGCGTCACCATGCAGCTGCCCCGAGGAGTCCTGCCATGAACCCAAACGACCTCATACTCGGCCTGGTCCAACACCCCTGCAGTGGCGAGCGGACGACCGACTGGGCCGCCAGCGAGGCCGGCATCCGGGCCGCGGCCGCACGCGGTGCCCAGTTGGTCCTGCTGCAGGAATTGCATGCCGGCCGCTATTTCTGTCAGACCGAGGATCCCGCCCACTTCGACCTCGCCGAACCCATCCCGGGCCCCAGCAGCGAACACTTCGCCGCCCTCGCCGCCGAGCTGCAGTTGGTCATCGTCGCCTCCCTCTTCGAACGCCGCGCCGCGGGCCTCTACCACAACACGGCCGTGGTGCTGGACGGCCCGCGGGGGACGCAAGGGCGCTACCGCAAGATGCACATCCCGGACGATCCGGGCTACTACGAAAAATATTACTTCACCCCCGGCGACCTGGGCTTCCAGCCCATCGACACCTCCGTGGGCCGCCTTGGAGTCATGGTGTGTTGGGACCAATGGTTCCCGGAGGCGGCCCGCTTGATGGCCCTGGCCGGCGCCGAGATTCTGCTCTATCCCACCGCCATCGGCTGGGACGACACCGACGACGCCGCCGAACAGGCGCGCCAATACGCGGCCTGGCGCATCGTGCAGCGAGGCCATGCCATCGCCAACGGCCTGCCATTGGCGGCATGCAATCGTACGGGATTCGAGGAAGACGGCAGCGGCGCTGGCATCCGCTTCTGGGGTGGCAGCTTCGTGGTCGGGCCACAGGGCGAGATACTCGCCGAGGCGGCGCAGGACCAAGCCGAGGTGCTGGTGGTGAGGGTGGACAGGCAGCGCAGCGAAACGGTGCGGCGGACCTGGCCCTATCTGCGGGACCGCAGGATCGATGCCTACGGCGAGTTGCTGAAACGCTACCGGGACTGACCGCGCGACGACTGCCTCTGCGGCCAGCCCCGGTACAAGGCCTCAGTTACGGCTGGTGGGATTGCCTTCCGAGCCGACCACGCGGGTGGTCTGCACGCCACGTGGGCTGGACGCGGCCTCGAACTGCACCGGCTGGCCCTCCTTGAGGGTCTTGAAGCCCTCCCCCTCGATGGTGGAATAGTGCACGAACACGTCGTCACCACCTCCCTCGGGCACGATGAAGCCATAACCCTTGGCATTGTTGAACCACTTCACTGTTCCTGTTTGCATGCGCTGAACCTCGATTCCATGGGTCGACAGCAAGTTCCATTGATCGCATCTAGGCGTAGCGTGAACAGCGACTTCGGCTTCAAGGTGGCCGACCCCACGAGGTCAGGTCCGGCGAACGGGCAGGGCCTGATCGCAGTGTGGCGTCGAAGGTGTTGAATCGATACGGCTTGCTCAGACTCGACAATGGCTCCTGAAAATCGACCGGTAATGACAACCCGGCAATCACCGGAAATCCCCTTTTCGACACGCGGCGAGTCGCCTCGGCCGCCGTCGAAAAAACTTTAGTCAAACAATGAGGAACGGGGAAGCCGCAAATACTCAGGACAGCGCCGAGGGAAAACCCGCAGCTTCACCCTGGCCGCCAGGGGAGGACGAAGAGCGGCTCAGGCGCGCCGAAGCGGCAGGCTGCGCACGGCCTTGAGCAACAGCAGGAGGGGCAGACTGGCGTGCAGGGCGAGGTCGAAGACGTCGATGGGACGGCTCAGCGTCCCATCGAACAGCATGCCGAGTTTCTCCAGCAGGTGAGGCTCTGGGCGAAACGGGGCCAGGCCGAGTAAGACGGCACCGATCACGAGGGGTGTCCAGGGAAGACTATCCAACCATTTCATAGGGCTTGCTCATAGGGTTTGGGATCCTGGCAGCCTACCGAGCTAGCCCAGCAGGGTCTACATGTCAAGGCGGCAAAACCCCCCATACCAGGTATAATCCAACCGGCATGCAAGGGGGACGGGGTCGCCAGCATAACGATTGCGGCACACAGACCTCAAGCAAAACACCAACAGCAACAATCATCTTTCACGACCCGTGGCTGGGCATGGGTGGCGGCAGGGGACGGGCTTTCCCGCTTCCCAAAGCGCCTATCGACGCGTCGAGACACCCTGGGTGATCATGTCCAGGGTGCTCTGCGCCGGCCC
>JANTGX010000179.1 GCA_024762755.1 Gammaproteobacteria bacterium | reverse complement strand
CATAACCGGCGTTACGCAGGGTGCTGGCGAGGGCCTCGGCGTCGTTGGAGGACTCCTCGAGGATCAAAGGTCGGATGACATTCCCGTTGTCCAATGCTTACTCCTGATTGATCGATGGCGGTTCGTCGCTGCGGTGGGTTAGAGGCTGGACCACACCGCGGCGAATTCATCGCCGCTGTCGTTGCCCGTACTGCTGTGGTCGGAAACGTCGTCTTCGTCCAGCACGCGGAACTGGAATTGGGCGAAGACGCCGGTGCTCTCCATCATGCGGGTGAGTTCGATCATGGCCTTTTGTCCGTGGATATTGGTGATCAAACGGTCGCCCTCACGCTGCCAGGCGTGGGTGATGATGGTGGCCGGCTGATCGATACCGTTCAGTTCGGGCAGGATCAGACTTCGGTTGTATTTCTTTTCTTCACCGTCTTTGGGTGGCGCGGCGGTGGCGATGGCCTCGGCACAAGGGGCCAGCTTCTGGATGCCCAGCTCCAGGCCGTCGTTCCAGCTCTTGATGCGACGGATGACGCCGATGGAGAACTGGCCGTCGTCGCTGCCCGATTCGTTCAGCCCCACCAGCTCGCCCACCTGTACGCGGCGCGAGTCGGCGTCGTATTGCAGACGGCCGAGCAGGCTGTAGCCACCGGCGCTCTCATTGATGCTCGTGCAGCTGACCGGGTTGAACAGGGCCTCCTTGCGCCGTTGGTCGTCCTCGCTGCGTGCGGTCATGCTGTACATGGGGTTGCTCACGCGGTAGGTGTAGTCGGGGTCCCATACGTCCGGTGTGTGGTCGTCGAGGTTGCTGATGCCGAACACCGGCGTGCTGGTGTACATGGCCGGACGGTCCAGTTCCATGCTGTCGTCCGGGTTGCCGAGCACCGGTTGCGCCAAGTGGATCTTGTCGATGGTGCCGGCGCACAGGCTGCGTGAGCCGGCGCGCAGGGGGCGCAGCACCTCGTCGATGTAGTGATGAGTAGCGCTCAGGCCCAGGGTGATGGGAATGTCGTCATTGCGCGGTGTGCGTGAGAAGGCACGGTGCGACTTGCCGCTCCAGGCCTGGATGAGGCGTTGCAACACTTCTTGAGGAATGCCGTCGTTGCCGTTGGGTAACATGTGCTCACCAACGATGCGGGTGAGATCGCTGGTGTCGATGCGCCGGCAGCGCTGCGGGTCGGCGCAGCTGTCTTCGGCGAAGAAGCCGGGGGCGGCATCGGTATTGAAGTTGATGGAGGTGCAGGACTCGCCGGCCGTACAGGGCGTGAAGGGCTGGATATGACAATGCGGCGCCCAGTCGCGCAGGGCCAGGTAGACGGCCTCCATGATGGGTTGGCGCAGGCGGTAGGGATTGGCCAGGGCGAGGAGCAGGATCTGTTTGTAGTTGTCGGCGATGGTGCTGTCGAGCAGGGCCTCGTCGACTACGTGATCCTTGACCATCTTGCGCTGCAGATCGTGTTCTTCGGCGAACAAGTAGAGCCGGTTGAGTTCCAGCCAGGTATTCTCAGGGTGATGGATATAGAGCTGGTAGGCGCCGAGCAGGACGTTACTCAGATAGCGGATGGCGCGGTGCACGGCGACGGTCAATGTCTTGGCCTTGAGACGACTGAAGCCGCCGCGCCCGAGGGTGTCTTCGATGACCGACTTGTAGCCGATGGCCATCTCATTGTTGAGCTGGATGGCGAGCTCGGCGACCTTGTGGTTCTTGGGCGAGAGGGGCAGGGGCTGGTTGATATAGTGGCGTTTCAGGGCCTCGGCGATGTGATAGTGCGGGGTGCGCAGGATCTCGAGGTTTTTGAGCCGGTCCTGCGGTGACACCTGCAGCCGGTTCAGCTCCCGCAGTGCAGTGTAGAGGCGGCGGGCGCTCTCACCGACATTGGCCATGGGTAATGAGGCCACCCAGGCCTCCACCCGTTTGGGACGGGTATCGAAGGAACCACTTTGCGGAGGCATTTGTTGCGGAATGCTCAACAGCCCCTCGAGTGAATTTTCTGCCACGTGTGTGTGCCTGCCTTTGAGGATAATCCGATCTGGTTATAGCGCCGAGAGATATGAGCAGAAAGTATACTTTGCTGCCGCCGAAACACCATATGCCGGGGCATTTTACCCCTGGGTGTCGATCCTTCTACCCTCCTGTGTCGGCAATCCTCGCCGTCCCCTTTAGCCACTGCCTGAAGTGAGGGGTTCGGGCCGTGTCCGCTATTGCGTGCAGGATCCGCCCGAGGCCTCTCGCACAAGGGTATGATGTCATCTCCGTCGAGGAATCAACGGCTTGTGGGCGCTGTCGCGCAGCCTTGCTGCCTCTTGCCGGTGGTAGGGCTGGATAGGGGTGGCGCCTCACGGGTCCGTGGCGGGCGCCGGGTGCAGGGGGACATCCGCCAGTTGTTTGTAGGGTGCACCGGCCGTCTCCCGCACCAGTCGGGGCACCAGATAGCCCGGCAGGCGCCGGCGCAGTCCATCGACCAGGCGGCGGGCGTGGGGTTCGGCGACCTCGAAGTGGGCGGCACCCTGCACGCGGTCGAGCAGGTGCAGGTAGTAGGGCATCACACCGGCGTCGAACAGGGCCTCGCTGAGTGCGGCAAGGTCATCTTCTGAATCATTCACCCCTTGCAACAGCACCGACTGGTTGAGCAGGCTGACGCCGGCCTGCCGGCAGCGGCCGAGAGCCTCGCGCAGTGACGTATCGAATTCGTTGACGTGATTGGCGTGGATCACCATGGCCACCGGCCAGGGCAGTCCAGACAGCCAGTCCAGCAAGGCATCGTCCACCCGCTGCGGCAGCACCACGGGCATGCGCGTGTGCAGGCGCAGGCGGCGCAGGTGGGGGATGCGACGCAGGCCATCGGTGAGTCGGTGCAGGCGCTCGGTGTCCAGGCTCAGGGGGTCTCCGCCGCTGAGGATCACCTCGTGGATGCTGGGGTCGTCGGCCAGGTGGGCCAGGGTCTCCCGCCACTGGCCATCGGCGGCGCGTGCCTCGGCATAGGGAAAGTGGCGGCGGAAACAATAGCGGCAGTGCACCGGGCAGGCGCCGGTGGTGATGATCAGGGCCCGCCCCCGGTATTTGTGCAACAGGCCGGGACGGGCCGCGGCGGCGGCATCGCCCACCGGGTCGTGGACGAAATCCAGGCTCGGCTCGCGCTCGCGCCGCAGCCCCAAGACTTGGCGCAGCAGGGGGTCGCGGGCATCGCCGCGGCGCATGCGGGCGAGGAAGGGCAAGGGCACCCGCAGGGGAAACGCAGGCGAGGGATCGAGGGGTTCCGGCAGCCGGGCCGGGTCGAGGTCTAGGGCATCTAGCAGCACCTGCGGATCGCGGATCGAACTGGCGAGGAGGCTTTTCCAGTCGTCGGCCTGACAATGGCGGGTGGTTGACGGTATCATTGCGCGTTTTCGGGTGTGCGGAGTGGCACGCCATGGTCCCAGAACGAGGTTGAGATGGCTACTTTTGCAACCAATGAATTTCGGTCCGGCCTCAAGGTCATGATCGACAACGATCCTTGCAGCATCATCGAGTGTGATTTCGTCAAGCCCGGCAAGGGTCAGGCCTTCGCCCGGGTCAAACTGCGCAATCTGCTCACCGGCCGCGTGATGGAACGCACCTTCAAGTCCGGTGAGAGCCTGCCCGGCGCCGACGTGATGGACACGGATCTACAGTATCTCTACAACGATGGTGAGTTCTGGTACTTCATGGACCCGAATACCTTCGAGCAGGTGGCCGCCGATGCCAGCGCCGTGGGTGACGCCGCCAAGTGGCTGAAAGAGCAGGACATGTGCACTGTCACCCTGTGGAACGACCGGCCCATCGACGTGGTACCGCCCAATTTCGTCGAATTGCGCATCGTCGAGACGGACCCCGGCGTGCGTGGTGACACGGCCTCCGGCGGCGGCAAACCGGCCACCCTGGAGACCGGTGCCGTGGTGCGCGTACCGCTGTTCATCGAGAACGGTGAGCTGATCAAGGTGGACACCCGTAGCGGCGAATACGTCGGCCGCGTGAAGGAGTGATCGACCCCGCGTGAGCGTTGCGGATGCCGACTGGCGACCCACTGCCTCCCTGGCCGCCCTGCAGGCCCGCGCGGCACTGCTGCGCCGCCTGCGGATCTTCTTCGCCGAGCGGGAGGTATTGGAGGTGGAGACCCCGCTGCTCTCCGTCGCCGGCACCACCGATCCACAGATAGAGAGTTTCGTCACCCACTACTCGGGTCCCGGCGGCGATCGTCGCCTGTACCTCGCTACCTCACCCGAATTCCCCATGAAGCGTCTGCTGGCCGCGGGCAGCGGCCCCATCTTTCAGGTCTGCAAGGCCTTCCGCCAGGGCGAGGCCGGTTGCCTGCACAATCCCGAGTTCACCCTCCTGGAATGGTATCGGCCCGGCTACGACCATCACCGTCTGATGGACGAGGTGGAGGCCCTGCTGGCCGCCGTCTGTGAGGAGCCACCGGCGAAGGCCGAGCGGTGGACCTATGCCGAGTTGTTCGAGACGCATCTGGCGGTGGATCCCCACCGCGCAACATGGGCCGAACTGCGGCGTCTGGCCCAGGCGCATCCCTCCTTGGCCGGCGTGGACGGACTGGATCGCGATGGCTGGTTGGATCTGCTCATGAGCCACTGCATCCAGCCGCAGCTGGGCCTCGATGCACCGTGTTTCGTCTATCACTACCCCGCCTCACAGGCCGCTCTGGCGCGGATCGCCCCCGGCGAGCCACCCGTGGCCGAACGCTTCGAACTCATCTGGCGGGGGGTGGAGCTGGCGAATGGTTTTCATGAACTCAGTGATGCGCAGCAGCAGCGACGGCGTTTCACAGCGGACAATGCCCGACGCCGCGAACTGGGGCTGGCGGAGGTGGCCATGGACGAGCGCCTGCTCCAGGCCCTGGCCGCCGGTTTGCCGGATTGCGCCGGGGTCGCCCTGGGCCTGGATCGGCTGCTCCTGATGTCCGATCCCGATAAGTGCCTGTCGGCGTCCATAGCCTTCCCTATATCACGCGCCTGAACATGGCTCTAGACTGCCCCTTGTCGGAAAAATTTACAGTATTCGCCGGGTACGCAGAGTGGGTGCTCGGCGATTTTTTCAAGCCGATGAATTGAAAGACTTATTTTTCATGCGGCACGAGGCTGGCCTGTATTTTGCTGACGGCCTGTTCAAGAACCTTCATGGGTCTTGCCATCCAGGTGGGTGGCGGCCGATGCCAATCGAGCAATCGTCATGGTGGCACGTCAAGA
>JANTGX010000178.1 GCA_024762755.1 Gammaproteobacteria bacterium | reverse complement strand
ACGCCCTCCTCCAGGGTGTAGATATCGAGGCTTCTTATTTCAGGCGTACACGCCGCCAGGGCTGCCGACGCCGCCACGAGCCCGGCCCGCAGCACCCTTGTCCAACGGCGATTGTTGCCCTCGTCGATCTTCATCGCAGACCTCCCTTTGCCCTGTCCGAACCCATGCCGGGATCACGCCGACGTCCCGTACCCGTCCCGACGACCGTCTTGCAGGCAGGGTGGCGCAGCGAAGGTTTCAGCGCGGTAACAGGTTCGGTTACAGGAGGGATTTTTTTTGCGGGGAAGAGAACGGCGAGGCGGGCGGGGGGCGGAGGGTCAGCGGTGATCGCCACCGGCCTGGCGGGCCAGGTCGACCAGCACCGGGCCGGGGGGGATGGCCAGGCCCTTTTCGAGGGCGGCCTGGGCGGTGTGATAGGCCTCCAGGGCCTTGGCGGGGTAGCCCAGTTGCAGATAGAGCTGCATGAGGCGTTGATACAGGCGTTCGTCCAGCTCGTCGATCTCCAGCGCACGCTGCAGCCAGGGCACGCTGGCCTCGCGGCTGGCGGCGTCGGCGGCCGTGTCGGCGAGCACCAGCACCGCCTCGACGAAGCGCCGGCGCAGGCGCTCGCGGTGCTCGGTGATCCAGGTCTCGCTGTCGTCGCCGGGCAGGAAGTCGCCGGTGTAGCCCTGCAGCGCCTGCCGCAGCGCCGCCCAGTCCGGTGGCGACCGATGCAGGGCGTGGTGCAGACCGGCCTCGAAGTCGAGCACGTCCACCGCGCAGTAGGCCTCCGCCAGGGAGAGGTGGCCGTGGTGGATCTGCAGCCAGGGGGCCGGCTGCTCGCCCTTGTCCAGGCCCAGGCGGCGCAGGCGCCAGACCAGCACCTTGAGATTGCGGTAGGCCTGGTCGCCCTCGGCGTCGGGCCACAACAGGTCGGCCAGCTGCGCCAGGGAGAGCTTCTTCCCCCCGTGCACGACCACTGCCTTGAGCAGGGCCTTGGTGCGCCCACCGCGCCACTTGCGGTCATGGATGACCTTGTCACCGACCTCGACGCGCAGTCCGCCGAGCATGCCGATAACGACGGGGCGGACAGCGCCCGGCGACGGCCCGTGAGCAGGCGCCTCGGCGTCCGAAACCAGGCGCGCCTGCAGACGGCGGACGAATTCCTCGTCCCGGCCGATCTGGGGGATCTCCACCCCGGGGGGCATCAGCGCACCGGCCCGCTGGAGACTGGCCTTGGCCTCATCGATCGCCGAGCGCCGCGCCAGCAGATGGGCACGCTCAAGTGCACAGATCGCGGCGAAGGTCCGGAACGCCGACGCACCCCAGTCCGCGTCCCACGCATCCAGGTATTCAAGGGCCTCGTCGTCACGCTGGAGGTCGGCCAGCGCCTGTATCCGCAGCAATGCCGGCACCATGGTATTCAGCGGGCTCTCGCTGGCGCGACTGTACTCGAGGGCGATCTGCGCATGCTGCAGCGCACGATGCGCCTGCCCCCCCTGCAGGGCGACGACACCGAGGTTGTAGTGGGAATAGCAGTGGTAGAAGGCGTGGTGCTCGGGGATGACGTGCTGGCGCAGCCGCCGGGCCACGGCCTCCAGGGCGTCGCTCGGCCCGCGCCAGGAGAGCGCCGTCAGCAGATGGCCCAGGCCGCTGACCCAGACCGACGGCGGCAACAGGTCATACCATGCCTGCGACGTCAGTGAGTCGAGATAGGTGCAAGCCCGTTGTGCCCGCCCCTGCACCGTGTCGTACAGCCCCATGCAACTGACCAGGTACACATGGGCGACGTGCGAGACACCGCCGGCCGCGGCCAGGGCACAGGCATCGGCGAGCAGCAGTTCGCCCGTGTCGAGCTTGCCGGTATAGAAATGACAATACGAATCTGCGGCGGCGGCGAAGACCAGCAGTGAATTGGAGCCGGCCCGCTCGGCGAGGGCGCGCTGCCGGGCATAGGATTCGCTGGCGGCCTCGATGGCGCCCTGCCCCGTCAGCTCGACCAGCCCCTTGAAGCCGAACAGGGAGGCCTGGGCATGGGGAGGCAGATCGCCCTCGGCCAGCATCGTCGTGATGTTGTCATACCAGGGACCGTAGTCGTGAAAGTGACGGCCACTGTCCCACACCGCCGCCACCCCGGCGCCGGCGGCCACACTGGCGGCCTCGTGGTCACCGTCGGCCTGCAGCCCCTCGCCGAGGGCGCGCACCGCTTCGACGTCGATCACCGGCTGGGTCACCGCGGCCAGCAGGCGAATCCGCGGCGGCAGGGCGACGTCGGCAAAGGCGGGGAGCTGCAACGGCATCAGGTGCGCCGCCAGGCGCGGGATGTCCATGTCGTACCACCAGCCGAGCCCCTCACACGCCAGCGAATCGAGATAGACGTCCACCGCTCCCTGCGCCAGCCATGCCTGATAGGCCGCACCCGGCGCCGTCACGGGCGAAGCAGGCCACCGGGTGGTGCAGTCGTCCGCGTGGAGCCGGCCGGAAAGGGGGCTATTCACGCCACGGCCCAGGGGGAAGGAAAAGAATTAGAGTGTTCGCCAGTATCGCGCGGAACGCTCCTGCGAAAGGCGTTACGGTGAGACGGCCCGCCGAAGCGAGACCGTACGAGAGAGGCGCATATCGAACCACTCGACCGCATACTCCTGGCCAAGTGATTTCGACGACTCGCGACATCACCGGCTGAAGGCGTATGGCGCAGACCTGTGTGATTTCCTGAGCGTCCAAGCGCTAATTCCTGGGAAGCCTGGTTGCCAGCACATTGACCGGAATCGCCGGTATCGGCGCCGGTCTCCGACCCCAGAGATTACGGCCAGAGCCGGGGGATGTCGAGGTATGTCGGGGGTGATGTCGGGGGTAACCCCCCTCCCCGACGCGCAAACAAATCGCGCCGACACCCTCTGAGGCGGCTATACATGGCCTCTGCCAGGCTACCCATCAGCGCCGTAGATTACTCTCCCAAACCCTACAGGTTCCTGGCCCGCGTCCGGCGATGCGCCCGCCTCAGGGCATCTGCGCCACATAGGCCGCGATGGCCTCGATCTGTTCATCGTCGAGCCTGCGGGCCACCCCGGCCATGAGAGGATTGCGCCGTTGCAGACCGGCCTTGCCGGCGGCCTCGTCGCGGAACAGGCGCAGGGCCAGGTCCACATACTCGGCCCGCTGGCCGGCCAGGCGGGCGAGGGTCTCGCTGCCGTGGCCGTCCTCGCCGTGGCAGTCGCGGCAGAGCTGCTGGTAGAGGGGACGGCCGCGCGCGGCGAGTTCCGCCGGCACCGTCTGCGGCTTCAGCGCCTGGTGGTGATAGAAGAGGGTGACGTTGACCTTGTCCTCGGCATTGAAGTTCTCCGCCAGTTGGTTCATGACGTAGTCCTCGCGCGTGCCGCTGCTGAAATGCTCGATCTGCTGCAGCAGGTAGCCGATGTTCTGCGCGGCCAGGTTGGGCACCTCGGGCTTGAGGCTGTTGCCATCGGCGCCGTGGCAATACTGGCACAACAGGGTGCGTTCCTCGCCGGCCTCGATGGCCGCCTGCAGGGCCGTGGGATCGGCCTGGATCCGTTCGATGCGCTGCAACAGGGTCTCCAGGCCGCCCGCCTGGGCGGCGAGGGCAAAGCCGGCGAGGGTGATCAGCAGGGTCAGGCGAAGGGTCTGTCGCATGGGGCCTCCAGGGTTGGATGCTGCGCGGTGGGCGGGATGCCGGCCACGGGTCTGTTCCGGGTCCGTGCCGCGACGGCCTGCCAGCCGCGGCCGCCCCCGCACGCCCGCTCTATTCGAGGCCGAGGATGAAGTCCCAGTCCGCCGCGGACACCGGCATGACCGAGAGACGATTCCCCTTGCGCACCAGGGGCATATCGGCCAGTTCCGGGCGCGCCTTCAATTCCTGCAGGCTGATGGTCCGCTTCAGGCGGCGTTTGAATTTGAGATCCACCATGTACCAGCGCGGCTTGTCGGGGTCGGACTTGGGATCGTAATACTTGGCCTCCGGGTCGAAGGCGGTGTGATCGGGGTAGCCCTCGCGCACCACTTCGGCCAGACCGACGATACCCGGCTCCTTGCAATTGGAGTGATAGAAGAAGACCTGGTCGCCCACCCGCATCTCGTCACGCATCATGTTGCGCGCCTGATAGTTGCGCACGCCGTCCCAGGGCTCGCTGTCCACGGCCTCGAGGTCGTCGAGGGAGAAGGCATCGGGTTCGGATTTCATCAGCCAATAGTTCATCGCAACTCCAGAGACACTTCGTTCATGCCGCCATACTGTGACCACAGTCACGGCATCACGCGCGGCATTTGTGCAGGATTGATCGTGCGCGGACAGCCCTCACAGGATCGCCGGGGCGGGAAAAGGGGCCAGACCTCGGCGATTATTGCCAAGGACGCCGGATGCGACAAGCGCAATTACTGAGCCGCCTCAGGGAATCAGCCAAAATCAAGGACTTACATCCAATGACTGCTGACAGCGACGAACAGCGATGCCTATAATGCGCGCCACACAGGGGCCATTGGCCAGCACAAGGAAACAGGGAAAACCAGGGACTATGCACAATAACGACGCCACCCCCGCTCCGATGCACACCTCCGACGCACACCCAGGGCAGCGCCTGCCGGCGACCGCGCCCGTCCGGCGGGCCGACGCCCACCTTCCGCAGAAGGATGAACCGATGACCGCAGCAAACACACCTCACACCGTCACCCGTCCCGCCCTCACCGTCGCCCTGTGCCTGGGACTCGGCCTGCTGGCGGGCACCGCCGAGGCCGGGCCCCGCGAACAGGCCAAGCGCATCCATGACCGCCTGGTGGGCACCCCACCCAGCATCGCCTGCCTGGACCAACTGGAGGCCAAGGTGGCCGCCGGCAACGCCAGCGCGGCCGCCCTCGACGCCATCACCAACGACGGCAGCGGCGACGCCTGCACCGACCCCGCCTTCTACAACGTCACGCTGAAGAATTTCGTCACGCCGTGGACCAACGAAGAGCAGACCGTGTTTGCGCCGCTCAACGACTACACGGCGACGGTCATCGGCATCATCCGCGACGACCACGACTTCCGCGACATCCTCTCCGCCGACGTGCTCTATATCGGCCAGAACGTCTCCCCCGGCTATGCCAACGACAGCAATGCCCACTACGAGGCCATGGAAGACCAGGGCGTGGACCTGGCCGACCCGGCGCAGCTGGTGGAGCGTGCTCAGTCTACGGTCACCGGCCTGGCTGCGGACGCCACCGCCGGCGTGCTCACCTCCCGCGCCGCGGCACGCGCCTTCTTCATCGAC
>JANTGX010000177.1 GCA_024762755.1 Gammaproteobacteria bacterium | reverse complement strand
CGGCTCCACCATGCGCACCCGCACCATCAGCCTGGACGCCAGCCTGCACCAGGAGAAGGAGGCCGGCTACGACGCCTACGAGGACCTGCTACTGGACGTCATTCGTGGCGATCAGAGCCAGTTCCTGCGTTTCGACGAGGTGAGCGGCGCCTGGCGGGTGGTGGATCCCATCCTGCGCGTCTGGTCCATGGAGCGTGACTACATCCACACCTACCCCGCGGGCAGCTGGGGACCCACGGCCACCCGGCGGCTGTTCGAGAAGGAAGACCAGTTCTGGCGTCACTCCCTGCTCCCCGACGACGAAGACTGAGACCGGCAGACGAGACCCCCGGCGACCGGTGTCCATCGGCCTGCCGGTATGGCGGCGGGATCACCCACCGGGTGGGCAAGCTGGCGCTATTGCCACGCCGGGTCCGCATGGCTAAGCTTTGCCGGGAATTCCGCTCGTCATTTCAATGGAGTGTCCCGATGAACATGCCCGCCCTGCAGGAAAACTTCCCCGAACCCACCGTCTTTGTCGTCGACGACGACGACGCCGTCCGCCACGCCCTCAGCATCCTCCTCGAATCCATGGGTATCCACGTCGCCACCTTCGACAGTGTGCAGACCTTCCTCGATGCCTACCAACCCGACATGCCCGGCTGCCTGGTGCTGGACGTCCGCCTGCCCCGCTTCAGCGGCCTGGAACTGCAGGAGCACCTCAGCCGCCAGCAGGTCAACATTCCCATCATCTTCGTCTCCGGCCATGGCAACGTCTCCATGGCGGTGCGCACCATGAAGGCCGGTGCGGTGGATTTTCTCGAGAAACCCTTCGACGACCAGATGCTGCTGGACAGCATCCAACGTGCCATCGAGCTGGACCGTCAGTCGCGCGAAGACAGCGAGTGGCGCTCGCAGGTGCGGGAGCGCCTGGCCAATCTGTCACCGCGGGAGGAAGAGGTACTGCGACTGCTGATCCGCGGCAACCCCAACAAGGTGATCGCCCACGAGATGAGCCTCAGCACCAAGACGGTGGAGACCCATCGTGCCCACATCATGCGCAAGCTGGGGGTCAATTCCATGGCCGGGCTGGTTTGGATCGCCCTGGCCTCTGGTCAGTACCACGAGGTGCCGGACCAACTGCCCTTCAACACCCCCGCAGGGGGGCTGCAGCCTCTGTCGGTCCGCTGAGAGTTCGCTGAGAGTTCGCGGCCCGGCCGGGCCGCGAGGGGACTGGAATGGAACGCAGAACCCCGACGCCCCTCGGATTTTGGCAAGCCTCGCAGGCATGGCGAGCGAGTCGAAATAATGCTTATATTTTAATCGGTTGGCGGGACTATCTAAGGCAATATCACGATGGCCTGCCCTGTGCGCGCCAAGCGCCCGCACGGTCGCTTCGTCGCAAAGCCGACAGATCGCTAGGGCTGGGGCGTCTCGGCCGCCGGGTGGTACTCCCGCCGATAGCGTGCCGCCAGCTCGCGTGCCGTCTCCAGCTCCGTGACCGTCAACTGCTGCGCGATGCGGTCGCGCTGCTCCGCCGCCACCTGCAGGCCCTGCGCGGCCGCGGCGTCGAACCAGGCATAGGCCACCAGCAGATTCTTGCCCACCCCCTGCCCCCGCGCATACAACCAAGCCAGGTTGTTCTGCGCCTGCTTGTTGCCCTGTTCGGCGGCCTTGCGATACCAGATGGCGGCCTGTGCAGCATCCTTTGCCACGCCATTGCCGTCCTCGTACATGGTGGCCAGATTGTACGCGGCTGCGGCCAGCCCTTTCTCCGCGGCACGGCGATACCACTTCACCGCCTCGTGGTAGTTCATGGGCACGCCAAAGCCCGTCTCGAAGCTCACACCCAGGTTGTATTCGGCGTAGATATCGCCCTGCTCGGCCGCCTGGCGGTAGTAGGCGACGGCGCGTGCCGGATCGGCGGCGACACCCTTGCCCTGTTCGTACATCATGCCCAGCAGATTGAGGGCGTCGGGGTCGCCGCGTTCTGCCAGCGGCAGGGCGATGGCGAAGGCCTGGCGGTATTTGCCGGCGTAGAAGTCTTCCGTGGCGCGCTCCAGTCGTTGCGCGTCGTCATCGGCGAGGACGGGCCCGGCGGCGCAGGCAAGGCAAAGGCCGACGGCAAGCAGCAGAACTTTCATGGATTCCCCCGGGGGGCTTGCGTCCTGTACCCAGGCGACGCCCCTCTCGTCGTGTGTTCAGGACATAGTAACCGCCACGCCGGGGCTTGTCTCCCACCGCCGCGCTCGGGATCTCGCCCCGGCACGGCGGCGATGCTCAGGTCTTGAGCTTGGCGAAGGCGGCCGCCATGGCACCGCCCTGGGCCTGCTTGGCCGCGGACGCCGCCGGCCTGGCCGCCTTGCCGCCGCGCCGCTCACCGCGCGGGGCCCGGCCGGCGGGCTTCTCGCCGCGGGAGACCTCGTCGGTGAGACGCATGCTCAGGCCGATGCGCTGGCGCTTGAGGTCGACGGCCATCACCTTGACCTTGACCACGTCGCCGGCCTTCACCACCTCGCGCGGGTCCTTGACGAACTTGTCCGCCAGGGCGGAGACGTGCACCAGGCCGTCCTGATGGACACCGATATCGACGAAGGCGCCGAAGTTGGTGACGTTGGTCACCACGCCCTCGAGGAGCATGCCCTCGATCAGGTCGGACAGCTTCTCCACCCCCTCCTTGAAGTGGGCGGTCTTGAACTCCGGGCGCGGGTCGCGGCCGGGCTTTTCCAGCTCACCGAGGATGTCGCGCACCGTGAGCTCGCCGAAGCGCTCGTCGACGAAGTCGTTGACCGCCAGGGACTTGAGGAAGCGGCTGTCACCCATGATGTCCCGCACGTCGCGCCCGGTGTGGGCGACGATGCGTTCCACCACCGGATAGGTCTCCGGGTGCACGGCGGAGGCATCCAGCGGGTTGTCGCCCTCGCGGATGCGCAGGAAGCCGGCCGCCTGTTCGAAGGCCTTGGGCCCCAGGCGCGGCACCTTGAGCAGTTCGCGCCGGTTGTGGAAGGCCCCATGGGCCTCACGGTGGGCGACGATATTGGCCGCCAGGGACTCTGACAGGCCGGCCACCTGGGCCAGCAAGGGCGCCGAGGCGGTATTGATCTCCACCCCCACGGCGTTCACGCAGTCCTCCACCACCGCCTCCAGCTTGCGCGCCAGGCGGTGCTGGTTGACGTCGTGCTGGTACTGGCCGACGCCGATGGACTTGGGCTCGATCTTCACCAGCTCGGCCAGGGGGTCCTGCAGGCGACGGGCGATGGACACGGCGCCGCGGAAGCTGACGTCGAGGTCCGGGAATTCCCGCGCCGCCAGCTCGGAGGCGGAATACACCGAGGCGCCCGCCTCGCTGACCATGAGGCTGGTCAGGTTCAACGCCGGGTGCCGCTGTTGCAGCTCCTTCACCAGCCGGTCCGTCTCGCGTGAGGCGGTGCCGTTGCCGATGCTCACCAGGTCGACCGCGTGTCGCTGGGCCAGTGCGGCCAGAGTGGCGAGGCTCTGCTCCCACTGCTTCTTCGGTGGGTGGGGAAAGATGGTGGTGTGCTCGAGCAGCTTGCCGGTGGCGTCCACCACCACCACCTTGACCCCGGTACGCAGGCCAGGATCCAGCCCCATGGTAGTGCGGGTGCCGGCGGGGGCGGCCAGCAGCAGGTCGCGCAGATTCTCACCGAACACGCGGATGGCCTCCTCCTCGGCCTGCTCGCGCAGGCGCATGTTCAGCTCCGATTCCAGCTGCAGGGCGATCTTCACCCGCCAACCCCAGCGCGCGCAGTCGCGCAGGAAGGGATCGGCGGCGCGGCCCTCGTCGCGAAGGCCGAAGTGCCCGGCCACCCTCTGCTCGCAGCGACCGGTATCCTTGATCGACGGCAGGTCGTCCTGCCCAGGCACCATCAACTTGAGGCGCAACACCCCCTCGGCCCGGCCGCGGAACAGGGCCAAGGCGCGGTGCGGCGGCACCTTGGCCAGGGCCTCGTCGAAGTCGAAATAATCGGCGAACTTGGCGCCCTCGTTCTCCTTGCCCTCGACGACCGTGGCGGTGAGACGGGCGTTGTCCCAGACGAACTCGCGCAGACGCCCCACCAGATCGGCCGCCTCGGCGGCGCGTTCCATGAAGATCTGCTTGGCGCCATCGAGCACCGTGGCGGTATCGGTGAAACCGGCCTCTTCATCGAGGTAGTTGGCGGCCATCTCCTCCGGCGACTGGTCAGGGTCTTCCAACAGCGCATCCAGCAACGGCTCGATGCCCGCCTCACGGGCGATCTGCGCCTTGCTGCGCCGCTTCTGCTTATAGGGGGCGTAGAGATCCTCCAGACGGGTCTTGGTCTCGGCGCCGAGCACCGCCGCCTTCAGGTCCGGCGTCAACTTGCCCTGCTCCTCGATGCTCTTCAGCACCGCCGCGCGGCGCTCCTCCAACTCGCGCAGGTAGCCCAGGCGTTCCTCCAGCGTGCGCAGTTGCGTGTCGTCCAGGCCACCGGTGGCCTCTTTGCGGTAACGGGCGATGAAGGGCACGCTGGCGCCCTCGTCCAGCAGGCGGACGGCGGACTCCACCTGTGACAGGGCCACGTCCAACTCGTCGGCGAGTCGTTGCTCGATGTTCATGGGATCTCCGTAACGGGAAGAAAGGCCGGGGCCGTCGCAACCCTGTGACCGCGCCCCCGCAAGGGCCGGCGAGTATAGCAGAGGCCAGGGATCGCAAGCC
The DNA here is from genome assembly GCA_024762755.1 of Gammaproteobacteria bacterium. Classification (GTDB taxonomy): domain Bacteria; phylum Pseudomonadota; class Gammaproteobacteria; order SZUA-152; family SZUA-152; genus JANTGX01. Next base: position 586 of record JANTGX010000177.1, on the reverse strand, counting down.
GCGGTCCATTACAGAACGAAAGGTGATAATTCACATTGCGTTCATCTTTGGGTTCGATAATAATCCGCGGCGTTTACGGAATATGATGGGTAGATTTACTGATTTCAGGCCCAACTATCGGGCCGGTTAATCGTTGACAGCGATTAAAACATCACTTACAAGCCCAAATCACCTGCCATCAACCGCAAGGGATGCCACGGTCCGCCCGGAAACGGCCCGGGCCGCGTCCCCGACACAAAGGAATCGAACATGGCACTTTCACGGACCCTCACCGGCTTTTTCCTGTCCCTCGCCACCTCCCTCGCCACCCCCCTCGCCCTGGCCGAAGGCAGTTACCAGGCCGGGCTCAACCAGCCGCTCACGGAATACGCCGAATCCGGCAACCCCCTGTACGTCGATATCCTGAGCGCCGGCGAGGTCATCAACATCTCCCTGTGCGGCGACGTCGATGCCCATGACGTCCGCGCCCGCATCTACGATCCCGACGGCAACAAGGTAGAGGACACCACCCTCAGTGCCGGCAACGTCAGCTGCAGCGATCCCTTCACCGCCCCGCTGAGCAATCCCATCCGTTACACCACCACCC
>JANTGX010000176.1 GCA_024762755.1 Gammaproteobacteria bacterium | reverse complement strand
AACTCGCCGGGCGCGAGGCCGGTGACCTGCGCCACCATGTGCGTGAGCAGGGCGTAGGAGGCGATGTTGAAGGGCACGCCGAGAAAGATGTCGGCGCTGCGCTGGTAGAGCTGGCAGGAGAGCCGGCCGTCGGCGACGTAGAACTGGAACAGGGCGTGGCAGGGGGGCAGGGCCATGTTGTCGATCTCGCCCACGTTCCAGGCCGAGACGATGAGGCGGCGCGAGTCCGGGTGGTGGCGGATCTGTTCCACCACCTGCGCGATCTGGTCGACGTGGCGGCCGTCGGCGGTGGGCCAGGAGCGCCACTGCACGCCGTAGACGGGGCCGAGATCACCGTTTTCGTCGGCCCACTCGTCCCAGATGCTGACGCCGTTCTCCTTCAGGTAGGCGATGTTGCTGTCGCCGCGCAGGAACCACAGCAGCTCGTGGATGATGGAACGCAGGTGCAGCTTCTTGGTGGTGACCAGGGGAAAGCCCTCGGCGAGGTCGAAGCGCATCTGGTGGCCGAACACGCTGCGCGTGCCGGTGCCGGTGCGGTCGGTCTTTTCGCTGCCGTGGTGGTAAACGTGGCGCATGAGGTCGAGGTATTGGTGCATGTCACTTGCCCTTGGCGGTGGCGGTCTGGGTCGTGTCCTGCGGGCGGCGATAGGCGAGCCAGAGGAGCAGCACGCCGAGCAGGATCAGCGGCACGGAGAGTAGCTGGCCCTGGGTGAGCCAGCCGAAGGCGAGATAGCCGATGTGGGCGTCCGGCTCGCGGAAGAATTCGACGAAGAAGCGAAAGCTGCCATAGCCGAGGGCGAACACGCCGGACACCGCCATGCGTGGCCGCGGCCGGGCGGAATAGAACCAGACGATGATGAACAGCAGCACCCCCTCGAGCAGCAGCTCGTAGAGTTGTGAGGGGTGACGCGGCAGGGGACCGGCGCCGGGAAAGACCATGGCCCAGGGCACGTCGGTTGGCCGCCCCCACAGCTCGCCGTTGATGAAGTTGCCCAGGCGCCCGGCGGCCAGGCCGATGGGCACCAGGGGGGCGATGAAATCGGTCAGCTCGAAGAAGCGGCGGTGGTATTTTCGGCCATAGAGCCACATGGCCACCAGCACACCCAGCAGGCCGCCGTGGAAGGACATGCCGCCCTCCCAGATGCGGAAGATGGAGAGGGGGTCGGCGAGGAAGTGGCCGAAGTTGTAGAACAGCGTATAGCCGAGGCGCCCACCCAGCACCACGCCCATGGCGCCATAGAAGATGAGGTCGGAGACCTGGTCGGGGTTCCAGCCGGAGCCCGGCCGCCGTGCCCGGCGCACCCCCAGCCACCAGGCGCTGGCGAAGGCGATCAGGTACATGATGCCGTACCAGTGGATCTTGAGGGGGCCGAGTTTGACGGCCACGGGGTCGATTTTGGGGTAGGTGAGCATGGTGCAGAGTATACCGTCAGCGGGGTGCAAAAGGGCTCAGTCGCGGGCGGCGTCCGCTGGCGGGAAGCGCCGCGCCAGGCCGTCCGGTATCTCGCCGTTGCTGGCCTGGGCGATGGCGTTGGACTCCAGGTAGAAGTTCACCATGACCATGATCAACACCGGCATCACGGCGATGCGCACCAGCACGGTGTGCAGGATGTTCCGCATGTGCGGGTCGCTGCTGGCCGCGGCGAGCAGCCAGCCGAGGGCGAGCAGGGCGGCGGTGATGGCGTAGCCGATGAGCAGCAGGCGGTAGTTGCGCATGGCCAGGCGCCAGTGCAGGCAGACGAACCAGGGCGATGCCGCGCACACCCGGCGGCTCCGCAGGTGGGTGTAGGCGATGGTGGCGAGGGACAGGGCGAGGGGCAGCAGCATGCCCAGCAGTCCGGCCCCGAGGACGATGGCGGCCGGCGTCATGAGCAGGTGAAACAGGGCTAGGTTGAGCATGAACAGGTTGTGCGGTTGCCTGGCCTGTTGGCGTTGTGATCGATCCGCGTCCGTCTGCATGGGGGGATTGTACCCGTGTGAAGGCAAAAAGTGCCGGCGGCAGGAGGCCGCCGGCGGAGGGCATCAGAGCCTGTGGTGCTCCTTCAACCAGTCTTCGAGGGAATCCGAGCCACCGACGTAGTCGCCGTTGATGAACACCTGGGGCACCGAATCGATGCCGGCCACGGCGCGCAGGGTGCGGTCGCTGTAGTCGCGGTTCAACACCAGTTCTTCGTACGGGATGCCGGCGTCGTCCAGCATGCCCTTGGCGCGCACGCAGTAGGGGCAGCCCTCGCGGCTGAACACGGTGACGTCCAGCACCGGCGGCGCGTCGGGGGCGATGTGGCGCAGCATGGTGTCGGCATCGGAGACGCCATAGGGGTCGCCCGGCTGGTCCGGCTCGATGAACTGCTTCTCGATGATGCCGTCCTTCACCAGCATGGAATAGCGCCAGGAACGCTTGCCGAAACCCAGTTCGTCCTTCTCCACCAGCATGCCCATGCCCTCGGTGAAGTCGCCGTTGCCATCGGGCAGGAAGGTGATCTCGTGGGCGCGTTGTTCCTTCTTCCACTCGTTCATGACGAAGGCGTCGTTGACCGAGATGCAGACGATGTCGTCCACGCCGTACTGGCGGAAGACCGGCGCCAGCTGGTTGAAGCGCGGCACGTGCGACGAGGAGCAGGTGGGGGTGAAGGCACCGGGCAGGGAGAAGACCACCACGGTCTTGCCCTTGAAGATGTCGTCGCTGGTGAGGTCCACCCACTCGTGGCCCTGGCGGGTGTGAAAGGTGACCTGGGGGACCGGTTGTCCCTCGCGATTCTCGAACATGGTTTGACTCCTGTGTTGTCGGTGGCGTCCAAGGGGCATCGTGTGATGCGTCGAGGTAAAGCGTAGACGGGCAGGATCAATCTGTAAAACAGAATAAACAGAATGTTATGTCCTATAATTCCGATCACATGAAACGGGAACCCCGCATGAACCTGCCCACGGTCAAACAGTTGCGCTACTTCGCCGCCCTCGCCGAGCACGGCCACTTCGGCCGGGCCGCCGCGGCCTGCTTCGTCTCCCAATCGGCCTTCAGCGCCGCCATCCGGGACCTGGAGACCCTGCTGGGGGTGCAACTGGTGGACCGCAGCCGCAAGCACGTCACCATCACCGCCACCGGCCGGGAGGTGGCGGCCAAGGCGGGCCAGTGCCTGCGTGAGATGGAGGAGCTGGTGGTGCTGGCCCAACGCGAGCGCGACCCCCTCGCCGGGCGCCTGCGCCTGGGGGTGATCCCCACCATTGCCCCCTTCCTCCTGCCGCGGGTGCTGCCGGCCCTGCGCACGGCCTTTCCCCGCCTACAGCTCTACCTGCAGGAGGAGCAGACACGGCGGATCTACGACGGCCTCATGGCGGGCGAGCTGGACCTGATCCTGCTCGCCCTGCCCTTCGCCCTGCGTCACGTGACGGTGATGCCGCTGTTCGAGGACCCCTTCCTGCTCGCCGCCCACGAGGGCAGCGCGCTGATTGGGCAAGGGCCGCCGCGGGTGGAGGCCTTGCCGGCCGACAGTGTGCTGTTGCTGGAGGATGGCCACTGCCTGCGCGACCATGCCCTCGCCGCCTGCCACATCCGTGGCGCCGAGCAGGTGGGCAGCTTCGCCGCCAGCAGCCTGTTGACCCTGGTGGAGATGGTGGACGCCGACCTCGGCATCACCTTTCTGCCGGAGATGGCGGTGGACTCCCCCTTGCTGCGCGGCACCCGTATCCGCACCTATCCGCTGCAGGCGGACAGCGTGCGCGAGATCGGTCTCGCCTGGCGTGAGGGCAGCGCCTTCGACGCGGCCTTCCGCCGTCTCGGCGATTTCATCCGTGCCCACCGGCACGATGGACAGGCCGCCTAGGCGGCCAGCACGCGCAGGAAGAAGGCCTTGAGATAGTCCGTTTCGGGGATGGCGGGGTGCACCGGGTGGTCCGGCCCCTGGTGGCCCTGCTCGGTGATCTGTACGGAGCGATCCAGGTGGCGGCTGGCCTTGAGCAGGGTGTCGCGCAACTGCTCGCGACCCAGGTGCCAGGAACAGGAGGCGCTGACCAGATAGCCGCCCTTGGCGAGGACCTGCAGGGCCATCTGGTTGATGCGGTGGTAGGCGTTGAGACCTTCCTTGAAGTCCTTCTTGCGCTTGATGAAGGCGGGCGGATCGACGATCACCAGGTCGAAGTGCCGGCGATCCCGGCGCAGCTGCTTGAGGGCCTCGAAGGCATCGCCCTGCACGCTGACCACGCGCTCGCCCAGGCCGTTCAGCTCGGCATTGGCGTGCAGGCGGTCCACCGCCGCGGCGCTGCTCTCGATGCAGGTTACCTCGCTGGCGCCGGCTAGCGCCGCCTCGATCCCCCAGGCGCCGATATAGCTGAACACGTCCAGCACCTGCAGGTCCTTGGCATAGTGCTGCAGCCGGGCGCGGTTCATGCGGTGGTCGAAGAACCAGCCGGTCTTCTGCCCGCCCAGGGGGTCGATGTGGAAGCGCGCGCCGTTCTCCTCCACCAGCACCGCCTCCGGCAGCTCGCCGAGGGCGGTCTCGACATAGCGCTCCAGCCCCTCCGGCTTGCGCGTACCGCTGTCGTTGCGCAGGACGATGGCGCTGGGCTTGAGCACCTTCTCCAGGGCCTCCACCACGGCCTGTTTCTGCTGCTCCATACCGGCGGTGGTGATCTGCGCTACCAGCACGTCGCCGAAGCGGTCCACCACCAGGCCGGGTAGACCATCGCCCTCACCATGCACCAGGCGATAGTAGGGTGCGGAAAACAGGCGCTGGCGCAGAGACAGGGCGATGTTGAGGCGGTGCACGAGCAGCGAGCGGTCGAGCACGTGCTTGGGGTCGCGGCTGACCAATCGGGCGCAGATGAGTGAGTGAGGGTTCACATAGCCGGTGCCGAGGGGGTGTCCGCGATAATCCTCGATGCGCACCGCCTGTCCAGGGGTGAAGTGCTGCAAGGGGGTCCGGGTGGTGTCCACCTCGTTGCTGTAGATCCAGAGATGGCCGGCGCGCAGGCGGCGTTCTTCGTGTTTCTTCAATCGCAGTGCGGGCAGTGCTTCGCTCATGCCGGAGTCCTCGCGGTGGGGCGCGCCATTATCCTCGCCGCCCGCAAGGGAGACAATGCCCGTCTCTCACCGGTGCCAGACAAAAGACAGGGGCAAAAGAAAGGCGGCCCGCGGGCCGCCTTTCGCTACCGTCTTGCCGACCGGGCTTACTTGGAATGCTTGACCATGTAGTCCACGGCGGCCTTGACCTCGTCGTCGGACAACTTGGAGTTGCCACCCTTGGGCGGCATCATGCCCTTGCCAC
>JANTGX010000175.1 GCA_024762755.1 Gammaproteobacteria bacterium | reverse complement strand
TTCTGGCTGCAACTGCATACCGGCATGGACCTGGAAAAGGCCTGGGTGCTGGACGGGCGCAAGAGCCGGGGGGTGTTGGTGGTCTCGCTGGGCGAGCGACGGGTGGAACTGCAGCCGGGTGAGGCGGTCGACCTGGGGGGCGGCCAGTTGCGCTACGACCGCTTGACGACCTGGATGGGGTATAGAGTGTTCTACGATCCCACGATACAGTGGATGTTCTTCATCAGCATTGCGGGGGTGCTCGGCTTGACTCACTATTTTTGGCAGCGTCTGAATCTGCAGCCCTGGATGGCGGAAGACTCCGCACAGACCGCACAGACCGCACAGACAAAGACGAGGGGTTCGGCATCGTGAACGTGGTCGCCGAACAGCCCTGGCTGTGGGCCGGCCTGGCCGCCTACCTGGTGGCCACCCTGGTGGCCATGTGGGGGGTCTCGCCGCGCCTCGCCGGCCATCCGTTGGTGGTCAGCCGGGGACACGAGAAGGTGGTACTCGGCTTCCTGCTGCTCGGGGTGCTGCTGCTCACCGTTGCCATCGCCGAGCGCTGGGTGCGCATCGGCCACGGGCCGTGGATCAATCTGTTCGAGTTGCTCATGAGCCAGCTGTGGAGCCTGGGGCTGATCTTTACCTTGCTCTACTGGCGTCTGCCCGGGCTGCGTCCCAGCGCGGTCATCGTCTTGCCGGTGATGTGGATCCTGGGCAGCTGGGTGCTTACCCTGGCGCCCGAGAGCAGCCATTTTCCCGCCACCTACTACAATGCCTGGAAATGGGCCCATGTGGGCCTGGGCAAGATCTTTCTCGCCCTGTTGCTGGCCGGAGTCGGTCTCGGCGGGGTGATGATCCTGCGCCGCACCGAGCGCGGCCGGCAGTGGTTTCGCGCCATGCCGTCGGATGCGGTGATCGACAAGCTGGCCTGGCGTCTGATGATGTTGGCCCTGGTCTTCGACAGTCTCATGCTCATCGCCGGTGCGGTGTGGGCGCAGGATGCCTGGGGCCGTTACTGGGCCTGGGATGCCCTCGAGACCTCGGCCTTCCTTACCTGGCTGTTGCTGGCCATCGGTCTGCACGTGCGGCTGAGCTACCGCGTGCCGCCGTGGGTCAGCGGGCTCATCATCATCAGTGTCTTCGTGCTCGCCTTTACCACCTATTTCGGCACCCCCTATCTCAGTCCCTCGGCGCACAAGGGGATGGTGTAGGGTGCCGGCAATCCTTCGACAACGAGGTCACGCGTGACGACGAACGCCAGTAAATCCGCCCCCAGACAGGACTTCGAGGCCCTCGCGGTCATCCTTTCCGTGGCCGCCGTGCTGGCCATCGTCTCCCTCATCGCCAGCCTGCCGGAGATGGGTGGGGGGCGACCGGTGTCGACGGTACAGGGTTACCACATCCCCGCCGGTGAGGCCGCCACTCCGGCGCCCGGCGGCGCGGCCGTGATTCCCCATGCAGCGCCGCCCGTCGGTGTGCTGGGCAAGGCGCCGCCGGCAGCGACGAGCCCCGCGCAGCCCATGAGCGAGCGCCAGCGGCGGGTCACCGAGCGGTTCAATCAGGCCGTGGCCATGTTGCACGCCAAGCGGTACGACTACGCCATCATCGCCCTCGACGCGGTGCTGGAGATGGCCCCTGAGCTACCCGAGGCCTACGTCAACATGGGCTATGCCTTCATCGGCCTGGGGGAGTATGGCCCGGCCAGCAAGGCCTTCGAGAAGGCCATCGAACTGCGCCCGGAACAGCGCAACGCCTATTTCGGCCTGGCCGAGGCCCTGGAGGGCCTGGGCGAGTATGAGATCGCCCTCGGCGCCATGCGCAGCTACATCCACCTCTCGCCCCCCGACGACCCCTATCTGGCCCGCGCCCGCGCCGCCATCTGGGAATGGGAGGCGAAGCTGGGTCGCGTCGCCGGTGTGCGGGAGGCCCCGCCGGGCGTCGCCGGCGACAGCGTCAAGACCCCCGACTGGAAGGAAGGCCATCCCGGCGGGCCATAGCCGATCTTGCGCGCCATTCTCTTTCTCTGTGGCCTCTGCGCCAGCCTGTTCCTGCTCACTGCCTGCACGGACGAGCCGGAGGCCACGCCGCGCCTGCAGGTCGGGGATCGCCTGCCGCCGCTGATCGTGCAGGATCTCAAGGGCCGACCTCAGACCCTGCGCCCATCGCCGGGGCGCCTCTTGATCCTCAACGTGTGGGCCACCTGGTGCGCCCCCTGCCGTCATGAGTTGCCCAGTCTGCAGCGCTTGATGGCGGCCCTCGATCCGCGCCGCGCCGAGCTGGTGCTGTTGTCGCTGGACGACGATGCCCTGATCGTGCGCGAGTATCTCATCGAACGCGGTCTGCACTTCACCAGCCTGATGGACCCACAGCCGAGCGTGGCCGACGAGGTGCTGGGCGTGCGCCTCTTTCCGACCACCTACTTCGTGCAGGCCGACGGGCGCATCGCCGCCGTGATCGAGGGGGCCCGCGACTGGGATGCCCCTGCGCAGCTTGCGGAGATCCGCACCCTGCTGCCGCCCACGGTGGAGGCGGCGCCTTGAAGAGTGCTAAACTCGCCCGCTTTCGGCGGCGCTCAGGGGGATAGTGAAGGGATGCTCGAAGTGCGCGATCTCGAATGCGTGAGGGGGGATCACCGCCTCTTCTCCGGGCTGAGTTTCTGCCTGCAGGAGGGCGAGCTGCTCTACCTGCGTGGCTCCAATGGCAGTGGCAAGACCAGTCTGTTGCGCACCCTCTGCGGCCTGCTGGAGCCGGCCGAGGGCGAGGTGCTGTGGCGCGGACAGGACATCCGCCGGCAGCGCGACGAGTTCAATGCCGAGCTGACCTATCTGGGGCACCTCAATGGCGTCAAGGGCGAGCTCACCGCTTTCGAGAACCTGCGCTTGAATTGCGCCCTCGCGGGCAGCGCCGTATCCCCGCAGACGATCTATGAGGCCCTCGAGCGCATCGGCCTGGGTGGCCGCGAGGATCTGCCCACGCAGGTCTTGTCGCAGGGCCAGAAGCGTCGCGTGGCGCTTGCCCGCTTGTTGCTCAGTCGCGCCACGCTATGGGTCCTGGACGAGCCCTTCACCGCCCTCGACGTGGGTGCCGTGGAGCAACTCGCCGGCCTCATCGAGGCCCACCTGCAGAAGGGTGGCATGGCCGTGTTCACCACCCACCAACTGGTGGAGATCGGCGCCGGCGCGGTGCAAGAGGTGAATCTGGACCGGGTGGCGGCATGACCGAGGACGGCTTGTTCGTCGCCTGGCGGGCCATGCTGGTCCGCGACCTGACCCTGGCCATGCGGCGCCGCGCCGACGTGCTCACCAGCCTGTTCTTCTTCATCATCGTGGTCAGCCTGTTTCCCCTCGGCGTGAGCCCGGAGATGGCGGTACTACGGGGCATCGCCCCCGGGGTGATCTGGGTCGCGGCCCTGCTCGCCACCATGCTCTCGCTGGGGCGCATGTTCTCAGACGATCACCAGGACGGCAGCCTCGAGCAGATGCTGCTGCTGCCACAGCCGCTGTCGCTGCTGGTGCTGGGCAAGGTGCTGGCCCACTGGTTGGTCTCGGGCCTGCCCCTGGTGCTGCTCTCGCCCCTGTTGGGCATGCAACTGGGCCTGGGTGCGGACGCCATCGGCCTGCTCATGCTGACCCTGTTGCTGGGCACACCGGTGCTGAGTCTCATCGGCGCCATCGGCGCGGGGCTCACCCTGGGGGTGCGCGGCGGCGGGGTGCTGGTTTCACTCCTGGTGCTGCCGTTGTATATTCCCGTGCTCATTTTCGGTACCGGGGCGGTGGACGCCAGCCTCGGCGGCATGGACTATGAGGGGCACCTGTCCCTGTTGGGGGCCTTCCTGGTCATGGCCCTGCTGACCACGCCCCTGGCCACGGCCGCGGCGCTGCGGATCAGCGTCGAATGAGTTCACACAGAAAGCATCACGCACGGGCCGGACTGCGTCCGGTCCCGGAGAAAGACTGAATGGGCTTCAAGAATTCCATCGCCTGGTACTACTTTTCCTCGCCGAAGAACTTCTACGCCTTGGCGGGCAAGCTGATCCCCTGGTTCTGGGTGTTGGCCATCGGGCTCATCGGCGTCGGCCTGTACATGAGCTTCTTCGTCGCCCCCACCGATTACAAGCAGGGCGAAAGCTACCGCATCATCTTCATCCACGTGCCGGCGGCCTGGATGTCCATGTTCATCTACCTGGTGATGGCCGCTTACGCCATCATCGGCCTGGCCTGGAAGGTGCGTATGGCAGACATGATGGCCAGCGCCCTCGCGCCCACCGGGGCCATGTTCACCTTTCTCGCCCTGTGGACCGGCGCCTTCTGGGGCAAGCCCACCTGGGGCACCTACTGGGTATGGGATGCGCGCCTGACCTCGGAGCTGATCCTGCTGTTCCTATATATCGGCTTCATCTCCCTGCAGTCGGCCATCGACGACCCGCGTCGCGCCGCCAAGGCCTCCGGCCTGCTGGCCATCGTCGGCGTGATCAATCTGCCCATCATCTACTTCTCTGTGAAGTGGTGGAACACCCTGCACCAGGGGGCCTCCGTCAGCCCCACCATGGCGCCGAAGATGGCCAGTATCATGCTCACCACCATGCTCATCATGGCCATCGGCTTCTGGATGTACACCATCGCCGTGGTCTTGATGCGCGCCCGGCGCATCGTGCTGGAGAGAGAGCGACAGACCGGCTGGGTGCGGGAGCTGCTGCTGGGGGAGGGAAAATGAGCGACTTTTTCAGCATGGGCGGACACGGCTTCTATATTTGGGCCTCTTACGGGATGACGGCACTTTTCATGATCGTTGAGGTCTTGGTAGTCGTGCTCAGTAACCGCGCTGTGCGCCAACGCCTGACCCGGATGGTTCGGGCCGAGGCGCGTACCAGCCATCGACAAAAGGATTGAAGTATGAAGACCCGTCACAAGCGTATGGCCTTTATTTTCGTTGGTCTGGCCGGCCTGGCCGGGGCCGCGGCCCTGGTGCTCAATGCCCTCAACAGCAACCTGGCCCTGTACATCAGCCCCAGCGAGGTGAATGCGGGCAACTATCCCCATGATCACGCCTTCCGCCTCGGCGGCATGGTGGAGGGCGGCAGCCTGAAGCGTGAGGACGACGGCCTGACCGTGCATTTCGTGGTCACCGACAATGCCACCCGTATCCCCGTGACCTATACGGGGATCCTGCCCGATCTGTTTCAGGAGGAGCAGGGGGTGGTCGCCCAGGGCCGACTGGAGGGCGGGGTGTTCCGCGCCAGTGAGGTGTTGGCCAAGCACGACGAGAATTACATGCCGCCGCA
>JANTGX010000174.1 GCA_024762755.1 Gammaproteobacteria bacterium | reverse complement strand
GCCGGTGCGGCGCACCAGCTTGCCGGCGAAGGCATCACCGATGACATCGACGAAGACCACCGGACGGAACTGGTAGCGGCCATTGCCCGTCTGGTGCGCGTGGATGGACTTCTCGGCGTCCACATCGATCTGCAGATAGAGGGTCTGACCACTGGCGACGCTGAAACCGCCGCGCGGTTTGAGATCCAGCTTGCCGTTGCCGGGCAGCTTGGGATGGAAGCGTTCGCCATCGTGGGCCACCAGTTCCAGGCCGTCGGGGCGCTTCAGGATCAGGCGGATCTTCTCGTAGCGCCCGGCCGGCACGTCGCCCAGGGCGAACAGTTCGGCGTGGTCACGCAGGGACAGCAGATCGACGGTCTGTTCGCCACTGAACACCTGCACGGGGCCGATGCCGTCCTCGGCGGGCAACAGCCACACCTCCTGCACCGTCATGTTGATCTCGGCAAAGTCGTCGCTGGGCGCATCGGTGAGCACGATGCCCACGCTGCCGGTGCCGGCGGTGGCCGAGACATCGGTGGTCGGCCCGCCGCAGGCGGCGAGGGCCAGGGCGGCGAACAGGACCAGCAGGCCCCGCAGACGCCGCATCGACTCGGAACAGGGGAATCTCTCGTACATGGTTTTCCTTCCTTTGATGGTTCGCTGGGGAGACAAAGACTCGCTGGGTAAAACGTCCCGTCTTGGCCGAAGGTTCCCTCCGCGAGACAAAAAACACGCCATGCCCAAACCAGCCTCATCGCAGGGTGGGTTGAGCACGACGAAACCCATCACCCCCGATCCGCGGCTCATGACAACGCCACGGAAATTTTCGAAAAACAAAAAAATCCCCCAGGCCGGTCACAGTGTCATGACCGGCCTGGGGGAATGCCCTTGAGGCGGGAAGGCGGCCCGCCACGCGGGGCGGGCCGGCTCAGGCTACAGCTCGTTGCTGTGACAGATATCGCAGCGCACCGGCGTGCCTTTGGGCAGGAACACGCTGCCATGGTCTTCGCTCTGCAGGGTGCGATCGGCGGCCACCCGCGAGAGCACGCTGCCCTGACCATTGAGGCCGTGACAGGCGCGACAGCGGTCCTTGTTGCCCTCGGCCATGTCCTTGTGGCTATGATTCCAGCGCGCATCGTTCACCGGATGCATGCCGTGTGGGCCGTCCAGGGTCAGCCCCAGGCTGCCGGCCTCGTGGCAAGTGGTGCACTCGGTAATGGTGCCGGCATGACCCTGCAGGTCCACCGCGGCCAGGTTGTCGTTGGCCAGGAAGGTGCCGTTGGGGTCGTCCGGCTTCACCGGCCAGATGGCATGGGTGCTGCCGTGGCAGCCCTCGCACATGACGCCGCCGTGGCCCTTGCTCAGACGGTACAGGCCCTCACTCTCGGCGAAGCGCGAAGTGGGCATCTCGATCATGGGCAACACCGCCTGGGCCGCGTCGGAACGGCGGTAGGCCTGGCGCAGACGCAGGCCATCGGCGGCCATGACGAAGTCGCTGGTGTCCAGTGCGGCCACGGTCAGTTCGTCACCCACATGGCAGGACTGGCACTTGGGCTCGTTGGCCCAGGGCACGCGTTTGCTCAGATCCAGCGCGCCGCCGCTGGCCAGGTTGCCGGTGAAGTCGTTGCCCACCTGGGGCATGCCACCGTGGCAGTCCTGGCACACCACGCCACCGTTGAACATGGCGCCGCGCAGACACTGCGTGGCCTTGCCCGGGTGGCATTGATAACAGGTGTTGTCGAGCACCTCGTTGACCAGGCTCGGCGTACGCGAGGGGTCGTCCGGCGCCGGCATGGCGGGAAACAGGCCGCGGAACTGGCCGTGGAAACCGTGCATGGCGCGCGACATGCTGATGTGGCGCGTCTGCTGGCGGCCGTTCTCGCCCTGTGCAGGCTCGTCGATGGGCCCCACCTGGGCCAGGTCCAGGGCCGGCGAGTAGTGGCACTGGGAACACTGCACCGGGGTGCGATTGGCCAGGCAACTGGCCTCCGTGCCACTGTTGCAGGGGCTGGGGCTGCCGTCGACGCTGGATGTGTAGTCGGCGCCGTGCTTGGCGTCGTGCAGGCGCAGGATGTTGATCTTGGCGGCGTTCTGCAGCGGCTGCGGGCCGGGGGCCGTGGCCGCGCTCTCCACCACCCAGGGGGTGCCGTCGGCGTAGGTGCTGACGGAGGCGAAGTCGCTCGCCGCGCCATTGCCGAAGTCGGTGGGGTCGGCGTGGCAGTTCTGGCAATCGGCCTCGGCGGCCACCGGCAGCACCACGTCCAGCGAGGCCATGTGGTTGGCGGGGTCGCTGGGATCACTCCCCTTCTGCACCGCCCGCACCCGCATCAAGGGGTAGGCGTTGCTGCGCCCGCTGTCGTCCACCGGCGCCATGGGGATGCCGTCGGCGGCCCACCAGTTGACCCCCTGGATCACGCTGCCGAAGGGGAAGGCGGCGAAGAACGGCAGATCGACATCGAAGCGGTCGAAGGGCTGGGGTTCGTTGGCCGAGTAGGGGGCGGTCTGCAGCGGATTGCGTGCCGTCACGCTGGGCATGGCCTGTTGCCCGGTGACCAGACGGGGCAGCTGCGCCGGGTCGGGCACGGGGATGCCGAGATCGGCCGGGATGGGCTCGAACAGGGTCAGGGCACTGGGGCAGGGCCCGGCCGCGGGGTCACACAGGCCGAGCTGGTCCGTGGCGGGATAGAGCGGCCCGTAGGCCAGGCCACCCAGGGTGCGGCCGTTGCGCTGCTCCCAGAAGTTGCTCTTGAAGATGCCGCTGCTGTTCTGACTGGTGGTATTGATGGAATCCGGACCCACCGGATCGCGCGGGTTGCTGGTGCCGAAATACACCAGGTCGGCCTCCGCGCCGGAGAGCAGCCGCGGCATGGCGCCATTGACGCCGCGCTGCACCACCTGGGCATGTACCACGTTGAAGGGCGGCAGGATGGAGAAGACCTGGTAGTCGAGGTCGGCACAGTGCATGCCGAGGTCGTTGGCCGCCAGCACGCGGAAGTCGCCGCTCAGGGGTGTCGGCGTTGGTGTCGGTGTCGGTGTCGGTGTTGGCGTTGGCGTTGGCGTTGGCGTTGGCGTTGGCGTCGTGCCGCAGTCGTCGGGGGCATCTTCCACTGCCCTGTCGACCCGTTGCCCGTCGACCTTGGCGCTCACCCGGCAGGGCGATGAACTCAAGTCGCGCTTCAGGCGCCACTTGCCTTCGTCATTGGCCGCCGCCGTACCCAGCCTCGTGCCGCTGTCGGCGTCGGTGACGGTCACCGTCGAGCCGGCCGTGGCCCGGCCCTCGACCTTGAGTTCGCCGTCCCCACGGTCCCATTTCGCCTCGCGGATGCTCAGTGACTGCCGCTGTGCATCGTGTTCATCCTCGCTCGCCGAGGCCAGCGGCCCTTCACCTACCACAGGGGTGGATTTACCCCCCTCGCCGCCGCCACAGCCGGCGAGCAACAAAACCGTGCACAGGGCGAGTCCGGAGATCGAACGCCGCCCATTGCCGGGGCCGAAGACAGCCTGGATTCCATACGTCTTATTCTTGTTCATAAGGCCTCCCAATGGTGGATTGGGCGGTAAGACGACACGCTACGACTGTGTCCCGCGGTGGGTACCGACACCTGCCTTCGTGACGTCACGGGCGCAGGTGACACGCCAGGAACGCTGGCGGTGTGCTCAAGGTTCCCTGAATCCCGAATTTTTCTCGATGGCCGTAGGGATGTGATCACGGCCATCGTGCACCGATGGCTTCGACCGTCCTGCGAACCCTGGCGAATGACCACAAAGACCAAGTGGACAGCTGGGAATCGGATCCTCGAACCTGAAAAAAAGTAGCACACGAAACGGTGACCCGCGTTCGCCCTCCTTCACGGACGAACGAAATCCCCATTGGACCCGCTGCCCGCACGGCGCGGGCAGTTGATGCCAACGGCTGGCGGGGACGACCCGGCCAAGCACGCTTTTTGCACCCTGTTCAGTACCCCGCGCCCTTGAAGCCCGCATGCCCTACCCCCATGTCCAGCCTACCCGGAAGGGCTGCCTCTGCATTCGTGCACGAAACCTCCCATTTCGTGGCCGCCCTTTCGGGTCTTGGGTCTCTGCAAAACGTGGCGAGGTATGGCGATGCATTCCATCGACGTGGACGAGAAGGACTTCGAGCGTGAGGTCCTGGAGCGTTCCTACGAGGTTCCCGTGGTGGTGGACTTCTGGGCCCCCTGGTGCGGGCCGTGCAAGGTCCTCAAGCCGGTACTGGAAAGACTGGCCGAGGAATACGGCGGCCGCTTCGTCCTGGCCAAGGTGAATTCCGACGACAATCAGCGCCTCGCCGGCCAGTTCGGCGTGCGTGGCATCCCCACCGTGAAGGCCGTGGTCAACGGCGAGGTGGTGGACGAATTCTCCGGCGCCCTGCCGGAGTCCGAGGTGCGTGCCTTTCTCGACCGACTGCAGCCCTCGCCGGCGGAGGAGCTGCGCCAGCAGGCCGGGCAGCAGCGCAAGGACGGCTCGGCGGAGAAGGCCCGTGAACTGTTGCAAGAGGCCCAGGCCTTGGAACCGGAGAACGAGCGCGTGCGCATCGATCTGGCACGCACCCACCTGGACCTGGACAACCCCGAGGCCGCCCGCGAACAACTCGCCGGGCTCTCCCCCACCGCCCGCCTCGACGACGCAGTGAAGGAGTTGGAGAGTCGTCTGGCGCTCGCCGAGCAGAGCCGCGACCTGCCCGCGGAGAAGGCACTGCTCGACCGCCTGGACAAGGACCCCGACGACCTCGAGGCACGTCTGCAGCTGGCCAATCGTTACGCGGCCGAGCACCGCTATGCCGAGGCCATGGACCAGCTGCTGGAGATCATCCGCCGCGACCGCCATTTCGAGGACGACATCGGGCGCAAGAACCTCCTCGCCCTGTTCAATCTGATCGACGACCCCGAACTGGTGCGTGAATACCGCCGCCGCCTGGCCGCGGCACTGCACTGACTGGCCGCGCCAGGCCCTCCCTGTGCAGCGGAGTGAGGGCGGACATGCCGGCCTCCCTTCACACGGAGATCAGTGGGCAGGTCCGCACATGCTTCCGTGGCCGGCCGTCTCGGCGATGGTTCCCGGCCGCTGACGGCGAGCTGCGTATTCGTTTCTCACTGCTGTCCCATTAACATTGGATTCGTCATCCCGGCGCATGCCGGGATCCAGTAAGTTGCTAAAACCACTGGATTCCGGCCTTCGCCGGAATGACGAAAAAAAAAGATCAGCGACTGACGTGTCACCATTCACGCGACCCGCTGATTCCCGGTTGTTTCAATGACTGCGCCGAAACAACGCGAAAGTGAATGGGACAACAGAGTCCGTTTCTCTTTCTCGCACACAAAGAAACGGGGCGCGACAGCTCTGCCGCGCCCCATCCCGTGG
>JANTGX010000173.1 GCA_024762755.1 Gammaproteobacteria bacterium | reverse complement strand
GCTGCTCAGGCCCAGCAGGAGGGCGGCCAGCAGGGCGTGCTGCCGGACGGGGTGGAAGGGCCGGGTGAGTCGGGCGTTCATGCTGTCTCTCCGTGTCTCGCTGAAGTCGGAGACCCCGGGGCGCCCCGGGGTCACTTGGGGGGTTTTCCCGGTATCCTAGGGTTAATACGGAGTGCCCGGTATTAGCCAAACGTCTAATCGCCACACCGTTGCTGGTGAAGAGTCCGTCAAGGGAGTGTCCGCCGTGAGTGAAACCCCGCAGGAACCGCCCGCCACTATGGCGGCACAGATCGAGGCGGAGAAGATCCGCCTGTTGCGCGCCCAGTTGTCCACGGTGCTGCTGGCCGTGGTGCTGGTGAGCAGCGGTCTCGCCGTCATCTTCTACGGCGTGGTGGATGGCCGCCTCCTCGGCCCGTGGTTGGGGGCGCAGTACGCCTTGAGCCTGTGGCGCTGGTGGTTGGCGGGCCGCTTCGACCGGCAGGCCGGGGCGCTCGACGAGGCGGCGCTGCGTCGCTGGGGATGGCGCTTTGCCCTCACCTCCGGCCTCTCCGGCCTGCTCTGGGGCAGCGCGGCGTTTCTCTTCCTGCTGCCGCAGGAGCCGCTGTATCTGACCAGCCTGACCATCATCATTCTCGGCATGGCGGCCGGTTCCATGCCCTCCCTTTCGGCCTATCCGCCGGCCTATGTCTTCTACGTGGTGCCTTCCCTCAGCTGCATGAGCCTCGCCCTGGCCACCATGGGCGGGGCGGGTTACCTGCTGGCCCTGCTCACGCTGGTGTTTCTCGCCGCTTCGCTGGTCTTTGCCGGCAACATCCACCGCACCCTGGTGGAGTCGCTGCGCCTGCGCTTCGAAAATCTGGAGCTGGTGGGTGAGTTGCGCCGGCAGAAGGCCATCGCCGAGTCGGCCAATCAGGCCAAGTCGCGCTTTCTGGCCGCCGCCAGCCACGATCTGCGCCAGCCCCTGCATGCCCTGGGGCTGTTCGTCGACGCGCTGAAGTCGGCCGGCGACGAAGCGGCCCGCGGGCGCCTGCTGGAGCGGGTGGACGATGCCCTGGAGGCCCTCGGCAAGCTGTTCGATGCCCTGCTGGACATTTCGCGGCTGGACGCCGGGGTGGTGGAGGCGCGGCGCGAGCACTTTCCGCTCGCCCCCCTGTTGCGCAAGCTGGAGGGCGAGTTTCGCGCCGTGGCGGAGGCGCGGGGCCTGCGTCTCGGCGTGCTGTCCACCACGCTGGCGGTGGAGTCCGATCCCCTGCTGCTGGAGCGCATCCTGCGCAACCTGCTGGCCAACGCCCTGCGTTACACCGAACGAGGGGGTGTGGTGCTGGGCGCCCGGCGCCGTGGCGGGGCGGTCTGCATCGAAGTATGGGACAGCGGCTGCGGCATCGATGCCGAGGGTCTGGGGCGCATCTTCGACGAGTTCGCCCAGCTGCAGAATCCGGAGCGCGACCGCAGCAAGGGCCTCGGCCTGGGCCTGGCCATCGTGCGTCGCCTGTGCGCGCTGCTGGGACATGACATCGCCGTGCAGTCCCGGCCGGGGCGGGGGTCGGTGTTTCGTGTGCGGGTGCCGC
Source organism: Gammaproteobacteria bacterium (assembly GCA_024762755.1). Lineage (GTDB taxonomy): Bacteria > Pseudomonadota > Gammaproteobacteria > SZUA-152 > SZUA-152 > JANTGX01. The sequence goes on along the minus strand of JANTGX010000173.1, from coordinate 3,794 downwards.
GCGGGCAGGCCGGTGATGGCGGCGCGCCACGGTTCGCGGCGCCGCCCGAGGTTCTCGCGCTGCAGGGCCTGCGGGTGCTGGTGATCGACGACGAGTCCGCCATCCTCGAGGCCATGGGCGCCCTGCTAACGGCCTGGGGCTGCGAGGTGTGGCTGGCGGAATCGGCAGAGGCGGCCGTGGCGCAGCTGGCGGACGGCCCGGCGCCGGCGGTGATCCTGGCCGACCTGCGCCTGCGCGGCGGGCGCACGGGCATCGAGGCCATCACCGCCCTGCGCGGGCACTACGGCGAGGAGATACCGGCCCTCCTGCTCAGCGGCGACACCGCGCCGGAGCGGCTGCAGCTGGCGCGCGAGGCCGGCCTGCCCATGCTGCACAAGCCCGTCAAGCCGGCCCGGCTGCGGGCCTTTCTGCAGCGCTGCCGGTGACCCGGCCGCGGGTCAGGCTGGCCGGGTCAAGAGGGATCGAGCAGGCCGAGGCGGCGCGCCGTCTCCACACACTGGGTACGGTTCCTGACGCCGAAGGCGCGGAAGATGGCGCCGAGATGGGCCTTCACCGTGTGTTCGGTGAGGTCCAGCCTGCGCGCGATCTCCTTGTTGGCGCAGCCCTCCGCCAGCAGCCGCAGCACCTCCCGCTGTCGCGGCGTCAGGTCCGCCACCGGGGCGGTCTCCAGGGCGGCCACGGCCGCGGCCATGGGGGCGGGCAGGTAGGTCTCGCCGGCCAGCACGTGGCGGATGGCCTCCAGCATGGCCCCGGCGTCGTGGGACTTGGGCACGAAGCCCAGGGCCCCGGCGTCGAGGGCGCGCCGCACCGCCCGCGGGTCCTCGCTGGCGGAGACCACCAGACTGGGTATGCAGGCGCCGCGCCGGGCTAGGGCCTGCAGCAGTTCCACACCGTCGCGTCCCGGCAGGCCGAGGTCGAGGAGCAGCAGGTCCGGCTCGCCGGCGGCGTCGAGGTGCGCCAGGGCGGCCTCCACGTCGGCCACGGCGACTACTTCCACTGCCTCGTCGAGGCGCCGCAGGAGCTGGCGCAGGCCGTCGCGGAACAGGGCATGGTCATCGGCCAGGAGGATCTGCATCCCGCCCTCCCCTACTTACGCCAGAAGGCCGGGCTGAGCAGCACTAGCACGGTGAAGATCTCCAGGCGTCCGAGCAACATGGCAAAGCACAGCACCCACTTGGAGACGTCGTTGATGGTGCTGTAATTGGCGCCCACCTCGCCCAGCCCGGGGCCGAGGTTGTTGATACTGGCGGCGACCGCGGAGAAGGCGGTGATCTGGTCCAGGCCGGTGGCCATGATGATCAGCATCATCACGCCGAAGGAGCCGACGTAGAGGGCGAAGAAGCCCCACACCGAGTTGATGACGTTTTCCGGTACCGGCTTGTTGCCGATCTTGACCGGCCGTTGGGCATTGGGGTGGATGAGGCGGAAGACCTCGCGCATGCCCTGTTTCACCAGCAGCAGGAAGCGGATTACCTTGATGCCGCCGCCGGTGGAGCCGGCGCAGCCGCCGATGAAGCTGGTGAACAGCAGCAATACCGGCAGGAAGCCGGGCCAGGCGTAGTAGTCGGCTGTGGTGAAGCCGGTGGTGGTGCCGATGGAGACGGCCTGGAAGATGCCGTGGTGGACGACGGTGCCGAAGCCCTCGAAGGTGCCGGTGAAGTAGAGGTACAGGGTGGAGACCAGGGCACTGAAGCCGATGACGGCGAAATAGGTGCGCACCTCGGGGTCGCGCAGGTAGTAGAGCGGGTTGGTGTCGCGCCAAGCGAGGAAGTGGATGGCGAAATTGATCCCGGCGAGGAGCATGAAGACCACCGCGACGACCTCGATGGTGGCGCTCTCGAAGTAGCCCATGCTGGCGTCATGGGTGGAGAAACCGCCGATGGCGATGGTGGAGAAGCTGTGGGAGATGGCGTCGAAGGGTGTCATGCCGGCCAGCCAGTAGGCGACGGCACAAGCCACGGTGAGCCCCAGGTAGATGTACCACAGGGCCTTGGCGGTCTCGGTGATGCGCGGGGTCAACTTGGTGTCCTTCATGGGCCCCGGCGTCTCCGCGCGGTACAGCTGCATGCCACCGATGCCGAGCATGGGCATGATGGCCACCGCCAGCACGATGATGCCCATGCCGCCCATCCACTGCAGTTGTTGGCGGTAGAAGAGGATGGAATGCGGCAGCTCGTCGATGCCGGTGATCACCGTAGCGCCGGTGGTGGTGAGCGCCGAGATGGACTCGAACACCGCGTCGGTGAGGCTCATGTGTGGGTTCTCGGACAGCATGAAGGGCAGCGAGCCCGACAGCCCCAACACCAGCCAGAAGACGGCGACGATGATGAATCCGTCGCGCAGACGCACCTCCCGCTTCACCCGCCGCACCGGCAGCCAGAGCACGCTGCCGAAGGCCAGCAGGCCGAGAAAGGCGGCGATGAAGGGCACGATGGCGCCGTCGTCGTACCACAGGCCCACCAGCACCGGTGGCACCATGTTGAAGCTGAAGACCATAAGCAGCAGGCCGACGATGCGTTGGATGGCGCTGTGATGCATGTGATCGGCGGGCCTTAGAGGAAGGTGGCGCTGACCTGGAACAGGCGCTCCACCTCGGGGATGCGTTTCTTGTCGACGACGAACAGGATGACGTGGTCTTCGGGCTGAATCACCGTGTCGTGGTGGGCGATGATGACCTCGCCGTGGCGCACGATGGCGCCGATGTTGGTGCCCGGTGGCAGCTCGATGTCCTCGATGGCGCGGCCCACCACGCGTGAGGAGTGCTCGTCGCCGTGGGCCACTGCCTCGATGGCCTCGGCGGCGCCGCGGCGCAGGGAATGCACCACCGAGACGTCACCGCGGCGCACATGAGCGAGCAGGCTGCCGATGGTGGCCTGTTGCGGCGAGATGGCGACGTCGATGATGCCGCTCTGCACCAGATCGACATAGGCCGCGCGGTTGATCAGGGCCATCACCTTCTTCGCCCCCAGGCGCTTGGCCAGCATGGCGGAGAGGATGTTGGCCTCGTCGTCGTTGGTCACCGCGCAGAACACGTCGGTGTGCTCGATGTTCTCGTCCAACAGCAACTCCTCGTCGGCGGCGTCGCCGAACAGCACGATGGTCTTTTCCAGTTCTTCGGAGATCTGTTGCGAGCGTTCGGGATTGTGGTCGATGAGTTTGACCTGGTACTTGTGCTCCAGGGCCTTGGCCAGGCGCGTGCCGATATTGCCACCGCCGGCGATGATGATGCGCTTGACCGGCTTGTCCATGCGCCGCAGCTCTTTCATCACCACCCGGATGTGGCGCTTGGCGGCGATGAAGAAGACCTCGTCGTCCGCCTCGATGACCGTGTCACCGGTGGGCACGATGGCCTTGCCGCGGCGATAGATGGCGGCCACCCGGGTGTCGATGCCGGGCATGTGTTCGCGCAGGGTCTTCAGCTTGTGGCCCACCAAGGGGCCGCCGTAGTAGGCCTTCACCGCCACCAGCTGTACCTTGCCGCCGGCGAAGTCCAGCACCTGCAGGGCGCCCGGGTATTCGATCAGTCGCTGAACGTAGTCGGTGACCAATTGCTCGGGACTGATGAGGACGTCCACCGGCAGGGCTTCCTGGGTGAACAGCTGGGGATGTGAGAGGTAGCCGGGGCTGCGCACCCGGGCGATCTTGGTGGGGGTGTGGAACAGGGTGTAGGCCACCTGACAGGCGACCATGTTGATCTCGTCGCTGTTGGTCACCGCGAGCACCATGTCGGCATCCTCGGCGCCGGCGCGGGCCATCACCTCGGGATGGGCCGCCTCGCCCTGGACGGTGCCGAT
>JANTGX010000172.1 GCA_024762755.1 Gammaproteobacteria bacterium | reverse complement strand
CTGGCCGATGCCATTCGCGACGAGCGTCTGCTGCTGGCGAGCATCGCCGACCGCGCCGACCTGACCATCGACACCACGCGCAGCAACATCCATCAGTTGCGCGACCTGGTGCGTACCCGCCTGGGATTGAGCGGCGAGAGCCTCTCCGTGCTGTTCGAATCCTTCGGCTTCAAGCACGGCGTGCCCATGAACGCCGACTACGTGTTCGACGCCCGCTGCCTGCCCAACCCTCATTGGGAACCGCGCCTGCGTGCCCTCACCGGGCGCGATGCCGCGGTGGCCGAGTTCCTCCACGGACTGCCCCTGGTGGAGCAGTTCGTCGCCGACACGAGCGAGTTCCTGCGCCGCTGGATCCCGCAGTTCGAGGCCGACAACCGCAACTACCTGACCATCGCCATCGGCTGCACCGGCGGCCAGCACCGCTCGGTGTATCTGGCGGAGCGCCTGGCTGGCCTGTTCCGTGAGGAATACGAGCACGTGTTGATCCGCCACCGGGAACTGGCCTCGTGACCATCGGCGTCCTGTTGGTCAGTCATGGCGCCCTCGGCGAGGTAGTGCTGGACATCGCGGTGAAGACCCTCAGCGTCTGCCCCCTGGCCACCCGCACCCTGAGCATCCCCTTCGATTCCGACCCCGAGGCCATGAAGCAGACGGCCCTCTCGCTGCTGCAGGAGCTGGACAGTGGCGACGGCGTGTTGGTGCTCACCGACATGTTCGGCGCCACGCCGAGCAACGTCGCCTGCACCCTCGCCTGCCAGGATCGCGTGCTGGTGGTGGCGGGGCTCAACCTGCCCATGCTGCTGCGGGTCTTCAACTATCCCCAGCTGGACCTACAGGCCCTCGCCGAACGTGCCGTGGAGGGGGGGCGTCAGGGGGTGGTGATGCACACCTGCGGGGCGGCATGAGCACCCTGCGGCGACGCGTCACCATCGTCAACAAGCTGGGTCTGCATGCCCGTGCGGCGGCCAAGCTGGTGGCCGAGGCGGGCCGTTTCACGGCCGAGGTGTCCCTGCTGAAGGGTACGGCGAGGGTCAACGCCAAGAGCATCCTCGGCGTGATGATGCTGGCTGCGGCCAAGGGCAGCGAGGTGGAGATCGAGGCCGAGGGGGCGGACGCCGAGGAGGCCGTGGCGGCCCTCGAGGCGCTCATCGCACGTCGCTTCGACGAGGCCGAATAGCCTCAGGCGGGCGGGAACACGCTGCGCGCGTCGAACACCGGGCCGTCCACACACACCCGCTGCATGGCCGGGCCGCGGGGTGTCTCCACCGGTACCACACAACCGGCACAGCCCCCCACCCCACAGGCCATGAACTCCTCCAGCGAGACCTGGCAGGGCAGGTGGTATTCCTCGGCCAGCGCGGCCACTGCCTCCAGCATGGGATGCGGGCCACAGGCGAACACCGCCACTTCCTTGCGCGCGGCCGCGTCCAGACCGTCCAGCCAGGCGCGCGCCAGATCCGTGACATAACCCTCATAGGTGCCGGGATAGCCCTGCAGGCTGGCCAGGCGCGAGGCGACGCGCCAGTCGTCGAGTAGGGGCATGGCGGCGATCACGCCCTCCGGCAGGCCGGGGACGAGGAGTTGAGAGGGCCGGCTCTGGAAGGGGAAGGGCACCTCGGAGCCAAGGATCACCAGCGGTTCGTAGGCGCCGGTCACCGCGTGCATCTCCTCGGCGAGAAAGATCATGGGCGGCATGCCCACGCCGCCACCGATGAGCAGCGGCCGGCGGTGTTGCAGCTGGTAGGTGAAGGGCTGGCCGATGGGGGCGATCAGGCTGAGGCGCTCGTCCACCCGCCGCTCGGCCAGACGGCGGGTGCCCTCGCCCACCACCTTGAAGAGGAAATCGGCCCAGCCGGCCTTGGCATCCACGCGCATGATGGAGATGGGTCGGCGCAGGGGCAGGCAGGAGTCGCACTGGATGTGGGCGAATTGCCCGGGGCGTGCGCGGGCGGCCATCTGCGGCGCGTGCAGGCGGAGGATCACCTGGTCGCCGTCGAAGGCCTCGCGGGCGAGGATGCGGGCATCTTCGACGTACAGGGTGTCGCGGTGGGCTTGGCTCATGGTGTCAGTCGCAGTAGTGATGGGTGATCTGGCCGGCGAGCAGGCAGGCGGTGACCCGCCCCTTCAGCTCCCAACCGAGGAACGGCGTGTTGTGCCCGGCGCTGTGCATCTCTTCGGCGCGCAGTTCCCAGTAGGTCTCCGGATCGAACAGGCAGACGTCGGCGCGCGCCCCGACGGCGAGACTGCCGCCTTCGCCGCGCGCCAGGAGGCCGAGGATCTCCGCCGGCCGCTGGGTGACGCAGGCGAGGGCCTGGGAGAGGCTGAGCAGCCCCTCGTCGGCCAGGCGCAGGGTCAGGGGCAGGAGGGTCTCGAGGGCGCTGATGCCGGGCTCGGAGGCGGGGAAGGGGGCCAGCTTGGCGTCGGCGCCGTGCGGCCGGTGGTCCGAGCAGATGGCGCCGAGGGTGCCCTCGTGCAGCCCCTGGCGCAGGCCGTCGCGGTCGGCCTGGGTGCGCAGCGGGGGGCGCACGTGACACTGGGTGTCGAAGTAGCCGATGTCCATCTCGGTGAGGTAGAGCTGGTGGGCGGCAACGTCGGCGCTCACCGGCAGGCCGTCGAAACGGGCGCGGGCGATCATGCGCAGGGCACGGGCACTGGAGAGCAGGCCGAAGTGGGCGCGGGCGCCGGTCTGCTCGATGAGCTGCAGGTCGCGCGCCACGGCGATGGTCTCGGCCGCCTCGGGGATGCCCTGCAGGCCCAGGCGCACGCTCACCGCACCCTCGTGGGCACAGCCGCCCGCCGCCAGCCAGGGGTCCTCGGCGTGGAGGAACACGGTGAGCCCCTGGCTGGCGGCGTATTCCATGGCGCGCCGCATCACCTGGGTGTTCTCCACCGCTCGCAGGCCGTTGCTCACGCCGATGCAGCCGGCCTCCTTGAGGGCGCCCATCTCGGCCAGCTGATGGCCGTCGAGGCCCTGGGTCAGGGCGCCCAGGGAGAGCACGCGGGCATGGCCGGCGAGCTTGGCGCGGTGGCGGATGAGATCGGCCACCGCGGGATTGTCGATGAGGGCCTCGCCGTCCGGCGGGCAGACCAGGGTGGTGATGCCGGCGCTGGCGGCGGCGGCGGTCTCGCTGGCGATGCTGGCGCCGGATTCGCCGCCGGGCTCGCCCAGGCGGGCGCGCAGGTCGATGAGACCGGGACACACCACCTGGCCGCTGGCATCGATGTGAGCGTCGGCGACGAAGCCTGCAGGGGCGTCGCCGACGCCGGCGATGCGCTCGTCGGCGATGTGCAGGTCGGCGTGGGTGTCGATGCCGTTGGCCGGGTCGATGAGCCGGCCGTGTTGGATGCTGATCTTCATCCGGCCTGCACCTCCGCGGTGTCCGCCGGCGGGCGGCCGAGGGTCATGGACATCACCGCCATGCGCACCGCGATGCCGTTGCTGACCTGCTCGAGGATCACCGACTGCGGGCCGTCGGCGACGCTGGAGGCGATCTCCACCCCGCGATTGATGGGGCCGGGGTGCATGACGATGGCGTCTGGCTTGGCCACCGCGAGGCGTTCCTCGGTGAGGCCGAAGTGGGCGAAGTATTCGCCCTCGCTGGGCAGCAGCGCGCCCTGCATGCGTTCCTTCTGCAGGCGCAGCATGATCACCACGTCGGCGTCGCGCAGGCCCTCGTCGAGGTCGTGGCAGACGTGCACGCCGAGGCTCTCCACGGCGGCCGGGATGAGGGTCTTGGGCGCCACCACGCGCAGCTCGGAGACGCCCAGGGTGGTCAGCGCGTGGATCTGCGAGCGGGCCACCCGCGAGTGCATGATGTCGCCGACGATGGCCACCGTGAGCGGGGCGAACTCCCCCTTGCGGCGGCGGATGGTGAGCATGTCGAGCAGGGCCTGGGTGGGGTGGGCGTGGCTGCCGTCGCCGGCATTGATGACGCTCACGTGCGGCGCCACGTGGCGGGCGATGAGGTGTGCGGCGCCGCTGTCGGCGTGGCGCACCACGAACATGTCGCACTGCATGGCCTCGAGGTTGTGCAGCATGTCGAGCAGGCTCTCGCCCTTGACCGTGGCCGAGGTGTTGATGTTGATCTTGAGCACGTCGGCGGAGAGACGCTTGGCGGCCAGCTCGAAGGTGGTGAGGGTGCGCGTGCTGGCCTCGAAGAACAGATTGACCACGGTCTTGCCGCGCAGCAGCGGCACCTTGCGCACCTTCTGCTCACCCACCGAGATGAACGACTCGGCGGTGTCCAGGATGTCGACGATCTGTGCCCGCTTGAGGCCCTCGATGGTCAGCAGATGGCGCAGGCGGCCCTGCTCGTCGTGCTGCAGGCTGCGGCGTCTCACGGCGCCTCCACGATGCTCAGCTGCAGGGGCTCGGGGCCGCTGAGCTTGATGTGCTCGTGTTCGCCGAGGTCGAAGTGCCGGCCCACCACGTCGGCCTGGATGGGCAGCTCGCGGCCGCTGCGCTCGGCCAGCACGGCCAGGGTGATGCTCGCCGGGCGGCCGTAGTCGAACAGCTCGTTCATGGCCGCGCGGATGGTGCGCCCGGTATGCAGCACGTCGTCCACCAGCACGATGTGGCGATCGTCCACGGCCACCGGCAGGCGCGAGGGGCGCACCTGCGGGTTCATGCCGATGCGCGAGAAGTCGTCGCGGTAGAAGGAGATGTCCAGCTCGCCGAGGGGCTGTTCGAAGCCGAGTTGCGCGTGCAGCTGCCGCGCCACCCAGACCCCGCCGGTGTGGATGCCGACCATCAGGGCGTCGCCCATGCGGGCCGCCTCGAGGCGCTGGCGCAGGTCGTCGGCCATCTGCCGGAGACATCGTTGGATTTCGTCGTCACTGCTCACGGGGCGTCCTGCGGCTGCTCGGCCAGCCAGGATTCGAGGATCACCTTGGCGGCCAGTTTGTCGATGTCTTGTTTGTGGTGTGCCTTGCCCTTGAGCAGATGCTCGGCCTCCAGGGAGGAGAGGCGCTCGTCCATGAAATGGGCGGGCAGATTGTACCGCCCGTGCAGTTGATTGCCAAAGCGCCGCGCCAGGTGGGTGAGGGTATGGTCCGTGCCGTCCATGTTGAGGGGCAGACCGACCACCACGGCGTCGGGGTGCCACTCGGCGATCAGTCGGCCGACGGCGTCCCAGTCGGGTTTGCCGTCGCGTGCGGGCAGGGTGGTGAGGGCGCTGGCGGTACCGGTGAGGTCCTGACCCACGGCCACGCCGATGCGGCGCAGGCCGAAGTCGAAACAGAGGTAGGTGTGTGCCCGACGAGGCGCGCGGGTCATGCGTGGCCGGCGTCGCCGGTGAGCTGGTTGATGTCCACGCCGAGTAGTCGGGCGGCGGCCTCCCAGCGCTGCTCGACCGGGGTATGGAAGATGATCTCCGGATCGG
>JANTGX010000171.1 GCA_024762755.1 Gammaproteobacteria bacterium | reverse complement strand
CCTGGTCGGCATGCAGATCCACGGTCAGCACCCGGTCGGCGCCGGCGGTGGTGATCATGTCCGCCACCAGCTTGGCGGTCAGCGGCACGCGGGCCGAGCGCGCCCGACGGTCCTGGCGCGAATAGCCGAAATAGGGAATCACGGCGGTGATGCGATAGGCGGATGCCCGGCGCAGGGCATCGATCATCACCAGCAACTCCATCAGGTTGTCGTTGGTGGGCGCGCAGGTGGACTGGACCATGAAGACATCCCGACCACGCACGTTCTCCATGATCTCCACCGCGATCTCGCCATCGCTGAACTTGCCCACGTTGGCCCGTCCCAACGGCAGATTGAGGTAATTCACCACCGATCGTGCGAGTTGCGGATTGGCGTTCCCAGTGAACACCATCATGCGGCCGTCTGACACGCGATACCCCTGATAGAGCTAATGTTTAGCGTTGAATGCTCGTTGAATGTTCAATGGGTGCTGAATCCGTTCAGCGTCACACATCGGGCATCCAACATTGACTTATGGCTGGGCCGGCAGGATTCGAACCTGCGCATGCTGGGATCAAAACCCAGTGCCTTACCGCTTGGCGACGGCCCAATATCAAACTCGTTCGCTGACCACCCGAAGTGGCGAGCGATTGCAACCGCGGGCGACGATGGTCTGCCAGCGGTCTTGCGCCGCGGCGGCCACCTGCCGCGCCGCGCCCTCGTCATCGAAGGCGGCGAACAGGCACGCGCCGGTCCCGGTCATGTGCGCCTCGGCAACCCCCGGCTGCGCGCGCAACCATCTCAGGGCGGCATCCACCTCGGGGTACGTCGCACACACCAGGGGCTCGAAGACGTTGCCACATGCCCCCGCGAGGTAATCGCGCATTTTGACGGGCGGCTGATCGCGTGTCAATTCGGGATGGGAAAACAGCGCCGCGGTGGCCACCGCCGTGTCGGGCACCAGGACCAGGTACCAGGGCTCGGCCAGTTGCACCGGCCGCAACACCTCGCCCACCCCCTCGGCCCAGGCGGCCTGGCCGCGCACGAAGACCGGCACATCGGCGCCTAGACGCAGGCCCAGCTCCGCCAGGGCGTCCACCGTCAGGCCGAGCCGCCAAAGGCGGTTCAAGGCCACCAGGGTGGTAGCGGCGTCGGAACTGCCGCCGCCCAGACCGCCCCCCAGGGGCAGGCGCTTCTCGAGCGCGATCGCCACGCCCTGGCGGCAGCCGGTCTCGGCCTGCAGCAGGCGGGCGGCGCGCACACAGAGGTCGTCGTCCTCGGCCACCCCGGCCAGCTCGCCGAGGCGCCGCACGCGGCCCGTCGGTTCGGGCCGGAAGCGCAGGCGGTCGCCGTAGTCGATGAACTGGAACAGGGTCTGCAGGGCATGATAGCCGTCGGCACGCCGGCCGGTGATGTGCAGAAAAAGATTCAGCTTGGCCGGTGCCGGCCAGGCCAGGCGTTCATCGAAGACCACGGCGGCAGCCATCGGTCAGCCCTCGATCTGCCAGCGGTCGATGACCAGGCGCAGGTCGAAACCGCCACCCTCGATGCGTATCTTGCGTGGCAGGTCGAGATCGCCATAGCGGCGATAGGCACTGTAGCGGATGTCCCAGCCGTTCTGCCGCAGCCGGGCGAGGCGGCCCTGACCATCGAGCGCCAGGAACGCCACCGCGGTACCCGGCTGGGGCAGCCCGCGCACCCAGTAGCGCAGGCCGTCCACGGGCAGACGGGCGCCGAGGAAGTCCGCCAGCAGGCTGCCGGCATCGGCGGCCACGTGGCGCTCGCCATCGGCCAGGCGCAGTTCGACCTCCTCGGCCACGCTCTGCAGGCGCATCGCGCCCTGACCGAAGGGGCCCTCGAACTCGATGAGGAAATGCGCCCCTTCCTGGCGCCAACGCAGGCGCCCGCTCCAGGCGTCGTCTTCGGTACTGAGGGCGATGCGCGCGCTGAAGGCCCACTGCGCGAGCGCTGACAGGCGGGCCTGCTGCTGCCGCCAGGCCTGCGCCTCGGCGGCCTGATCCAGGACCGGGCGCTCGGGCGGGGCGGCGCAGGCGGTGAGCAGCAGCAAGCCCAGCAGGGCAGACAGACGGTAGGGCATCAGAGTCCGTGCTGTTGCATGACCTTCAGCAGGGCCGGGTCATTGGGAAACTGCTTCAGATATTTCTCCCACAGCTCGATGGCGGCCTCGCGCTCGCCCTTGGCCCAGAGTGTCGCCCCCAGATGGGCGGCGATCTCGGCGTCGGGCTGTAGCGACAGCGCGCGGCGCAGGTGTTTCTCTGCCTCGGCGTAGTGGCCAAGGCGATACTCGACCCAGCCCAGGCTGTCGATGATGGCCGGGTCGTCGGGCTTGAGTTCGAGGGCGCGGCGGATCAGGGCCAGGGCCTCGTCATAGCGCGTGGTGCGATCGGCCAGGGTGTAGCCGAGGGCGTTGAGGGCCTGGGCATTGTCGGGCTGCTGCTCGATGATGGCCCGCAGGTCCTGCTCGGCCACGTCCAGCTTGTCCAGGCGCTCGGCGATGAGGGCCCGGGCATAGCGCAGTTCCGTGTCGCCGGGCAGCTCCTCGAGCTTCTCGCTGAGGAAATCGAAGGCCGTTTGCAGCTCACCGGCATTGCGCAGCAGCTCGGCCTCGATGAGATAGACCTGTCGGCGCTCTTCGGGGCTCTCGGTGCGCAGGGAATGCAGCAACTTGCGAGCCTTTGCCAGATCGCCTGTCTTGGCCAGCAGGTTGGCGGCGCGGGACTGGGCGTTGAGGTACAGCGGGCCGTGGCGTACGGCCAGATAGTGACGCAAGGCCTGTTGCGCATCGCCCTGCAACTCGTACAGACGGCCCAAGTAATAGTTGGCCTCCAGCATGCGCTGGCCGAGGGACAGCACGTGCTCGAGGTGCTCCTTGGCCTCCTCGTAGCGCTTCAGGTTGAGCGCCACGATGCCGGCGGAATAGCGAATCTCCGCGTTGTCGGGAAAGCGCTCGGCCAGGCGGTCGAACTCACGCAGGGCCTCGGGCAGACGGCCGAGGTCGGTGAGGGCACGGGCGTAACTGAGGCGCACCTCGGGTACATCGCCCAGGGGGCCCTTGATCTGTGACTCCAGGTAGGCCAGGGCTTCTTCCTTCTTGCCCTGCCGGCCGAGCAGTCGGGCGCGCAAGACCACCGCCTGCGCCCAATCCGGCTTGAGGGCCTGGGCGCGATCGAGGGCGGCCATGGCCTCGTCCAGCCGATCGAAATGCGCCGCCAGCCAGGCATGGGCATACCAGGCATAGGGATCGTCGGCGTGGGCGTCACGCAGTCGCTGCATCACACGCAGGGCGGCGGCCGGGTCCTGACTGCGCGCCAGCTGTCCCGCCACCTGACGAAAGCCGTGATCGGGGCGCTGGGCAGCGAGGCGCAGATACGCCTCGAACTCGGCCACCGCCTCGTCCTCGCGGGCGAAGGCGAGCAGCAGGGAGGCTCGCGTGCGGCGGGCATCCGGGTCGTTCGGTGCCCGCTCGGCCCACAGGGTGGCGGCCTTCAGGGCCGGCTCGAGCTGCTTGGCGAAGAGGGCGACGCGCGCGGCCCGTGCGGCGATGCGCGGGTCATCGGAGGCCTCGGCGGCGGCCAGATAGTTGGCGATGGCCACCCCCATCTTGCCGCGCTGGGCCGCCACCTCCCCCACCAGCAGTTGATAGAGCAACTGGGGTGGGATCTCGCCCTGCGCCGACGGCTCGCCGCCTGCCGAGGCCGCCGGGGCAGCCGGAGAGGTAGCCTTCGGCGCGGACGGCAGCCCGGCACAACCCGCCAGGCCGAGGCTGCCGGCGAGCAGAAAAACCCATGTGACTTGCTTCATCTATGACTCCGTTATGCGGTCCCACACAGGGACCCTGAGCTGTTCGGGCGCGACAGCAGGGAATCCATCGCGGCACCCTTGCAAGGGATATCGCGATGCGGGCCAAGTCCCTGCGGTGGCTTGTATTACTAGCGCTGATCGCGCAGAATCTTGCGTTCTTTGGACGCCGTCACAGTGCCTTCTATGCCTCTTCTCGCCTTCGGCATCAATCACAAAACCGCCCCCGTGGACATCCGCGAGCGCGTCGCCTTCGCCCCCGGCGACGTCCCCGATGCCCTGCGCAGGCTGGTCTCCTGCCCGCACATCGAAGAGGCGGCCATCGTCTCCACCTGCAACCGCACCGAACTCTATTGTGATATGGCATCGAACGATGCCCAGACCGTGGTCGAATGGTTTCGAGAATATCATAAGCTCGATGAGCGAGACATCGAGCCCTACCTCTATATCTACCCCAACGACGATGCCGTCCGTCACCTGCTGCGGGTGGCCTCCGGCCTGGACTCCCTGGTCCTCGGCGAGCCGCAGATCCTCGGCCAGATCAAGGATGCCTACATCGCCGCCAGCCAGGCCGGCACCCTCGGCGGCCACCTCGACCGCCTGTTCCAGCACACCTTCTCGGTGGCCAAGCAGGTGCGCACGGACACCGCCATCGGTGCCAGCGCGGTGTCCGTGGCCTTCGCCGCGGTGAGCCTGTCGAAACAGATCTTCAGCGATTTCGAGGAGCACACGGCGCTGCTCATCGGTGCCGGCGAGACCATCGAACTCACCGCCCGCCACCTGCAGCAGAGCGGCATCGGCCGCATGATCATCGCCAACCGCACGGTGGAGAATGCCCACACCCTAGCGCAGGAGGTCGGCGCCTATGCCATCGCCCTGCCCGAGATCACCGACCACCTGGCCGAGGCCGACATCGTCATCTCCTCCACCGCCGCGCCCCTGCCCATCCTCGGCAAGGGCAGCGTGGAGAGCGCCCTCAAGGCCCGCAAACACAAGCCCATGCTGTTGGTGGACATCGCCGTGCCGCGCGACATCGAGCCCGAAGTGAGCGACCTGGACGACGTCTACCTGTACACCGTGGACGACCTGCAGGGCATCATCCAAGAGGGGCTGCGCTCCCGTCAGGAGGCCGCCCTGCAGGCCGAGGAGATCATCGACACCCAGGTCTCCCATTTCATGCACTGGCTGCGCTCGCTGGACGCCGTGGACACCATCCGCGCCCTGCGCGAAAGGGCCTGCGCGCAGAAAGACGAAGAACTGGCCCGCGCCCAGCGCCTGCTCGCCGCCGGCAAGGATCCGGCACAGGTCATGAACGAAATGGCCGTGCGCCTGACCAACAAGCTGATCCACGCGCCGAGCGTGCAACTCAAGCGTGCCGGCTACGATGGCCGCACCGAGGTCTTCGATGCCGCCCGCGAACTGTTCGACCTCGATGACACCCTCTGATCACTAGCGCCCCGCGACATCCCCGCCAGGACAGCGATCCCGTTGCACCCCGGTATCACCCGGCACTAGGAGTCTGTCGGGTTTAGGCGATCGTCGCGAGGGAAAGCCATTTTGGATCAGATTTTTCGATCGTTTGAGGCGAATAGCCGTAGCTATTCAACG